>JAAZAC010000031.1 GCA_012514545.1 Actinomycetales bacterium
GCAGTGATGGGCGCGGCGGGCGTCGCGGCGGGCGTCGCGGCCGGGGGCGTGGTGCCGGCGCGCGCGCCCGTGCGCGCGGCGCCGCCCGACCGGCGGGCGCGGCCGGCGCCCGACGACGGCGTTCGCGGCGGGGGAGTCGTGGACGGCGTCACAGCCCCGAACCTACCGACGCGTCCAGGGGTGCGACATCCGCGCCCCGGGGGCCACGGCTCGCGTGTCGGCGGGCTGCTGCGGGGCCGGCCGGGGCCCCGCGGGAGGAACGTCGACGGTCCACGGCACGAGCGTAAGCGCTTGCAGGCCCACCTCGATCATCGGGCGCCGCGGCGCGCCGCGCGCGGGGTCACCCGGGTGGGTGTGGCGCCCGCCACGCGAGACGGACGCACGGGCCGCTGACCTGCGGGGTTGCCGGGGCCGGATGTAAGCGCTTGCAGTGACGCTGGCAGGCCGCCTCGCGGACCGCGTAGGGTGCCCCTCCGTGAGAGCAATCCGACGGTTCACGGTCCGCCCGGTGCTGCCCCCCGAGCTCGTGCAGCTCGACGAGCTCGCGCACAACCTGCGCTGGTCGTGGCACGCCCCCACGCGGGACCTCTTCGCCCGCATCGACCCCGACCTCTGGGCCGAGGTCCACGGTGACCCGGTCGCCCTCATCGGCGCCCTCGGCCCGGAGCGCCTCGCCGCGCTCGCGGCCGACGCGGACTTCGTCGCCCGCGTCCGCGGCGCCGCCGACGACCTGCACGCGTACCTCGCCGCCGACCTCTGGTACCAGACGACGGCCGTCGCGGAGGCGGGCGGCGACGCCACCGCGCTGCCCCGCGCCATCGCGTACTTCTCGCCCGAGTTCGGCATCACCTCGGTGCTGCCGCAGTACTCCGGCGGCCTCGGCATCCTCGCCGGCGACCACCTCAAGAGCGCCTCGGACCTCGGCGTGCCGATCGTCGGCGTCGGGCTCCTGTACGGCGCCGGCTACTTCGCGCAGGGCCTCTCGCGCGACGGCTGGCAGGTGGAGACCTACCCGCTGTCCGACCCGGACGGCCTGCCGCTCACCCTGCTGCGCGAGGAGGACGGCACGCCCGCGCGCGTGAGCCTCGGCCTGCCGGGCGGGCGGACGCTGCACGCGCACCTGTGGAAGGCCGACGTCGGCCGCGTCCCGCTCCTGCTGCTCGACTCGAACGTGCCGGAGAACGACGAGCTCGCCCGCCGCGTCACGGACCGCCTCTACGGCGGCGGCGGCGAGCACCGGCTCCAGCAGGAGCTCCTGCTCGGCATCGGCGGCGTGCGCGCCCTGCGCGTGTGGTCGCGCCTCACGGGCGCGCCGGCGCCGGAGGTCTACCACACCAACGAGGGCCACGCCGGGTTCCTCGGGCTGGAGCGGATCCGCGAGCTCGTCGCCGAGGAGGGCCTGAGCTTCGCCGAGGCGCTCGAGGCGGTGCGCGCCGCGACGGTCTTCACGACCCACACGCCCGTGCCCGCCGGCATCGACAGGTTCGAGGCGTCCCTCGTCCGCCAGTACTTCGAGGGCGACAACGGGCTGCCCGGCGTCCCCGTCGAGGACGTCCTCGCGCTCGGCGCGGAGGACTACGAGGGCGGCGACCCGACCCTGTTCAACATGGCGGTCATGGGCCTGCGGCTCGGCGGCCGCGCCAACGGCGTCTCCCTCCTGCACGGCCAGGTGTCCCGCCGGATGTTCGCCGGCCTGTGGCCGGGGCTCGACGAGGACGAGGTGCCGATCACCTCGATCACCAACGGCGTGCACGGCCGGACGTGGACCGACCCGCAGCTCGCCGACCTGGCGGAGCGCCGCCTGGGCGCGGCCGAGCTCGCCGACGGGTCCGGCTGGCTGCGGCCCGACGGCGTCAGCGACGCGGAGCTGTGGGAGGTGCGCCGGGCCCTGCGCGCCCAGCTCGTGGCCGACGCCCGCGCGCGCGTCCGGGAGTCGTGGCGGCGCCGCGGCGCGAGCGCGGCGGAGCTCGGCTGGGTCGACGACGTCCTCGACCCCGACGTGCTGACGATCGGCTTCGCGCGCCGCGTGCCGACGTACAAGCGGCTCACGCTCATGCTCAGCGACCCGGAGCGGCTCACGTCGCTCCTGCTCCACCCGGAGCGGCCCATCCAGATCGTCGTCGCGGGCAAGTCGCACCCCGCGGACGACCAGGGCA
>JAAZAC010000032.1 GCA_012514545.1 Actinomycetales bacterium
CGGCGCGGCCGGCGGGGCCGTGCGCGCCGCAGGCGCGGCGGGACCGTTCGCCGCGGGCGCGACGGGGCTGCCGGTCGCGGGCGTGGCCGTGCCCCCGGCCATGGCGCGGAGCTCGCGGCGGGAGAGCGGCCGCTGCGGCTGGGCCTGCGGTGCCGACGGGGTGGGCTGCGCCTGCGGTGCCGTCTGCGGTGCCTGCTGGGCAGGCTGGGCCGGGCGCGGTGCGGGGTCGGCCGGCTGGGCCGGACGCGCGGCGGGCGTGTGGCCCGCGGGCCCGTACCCCGCGGGGGTGGCCGAGGGCCGCCCGGGGGCGGGGGTCGGCGTCGGCGTCGCCGTCGGGCGCGCGGCGGCCGAGACGGCACGGGCCGCCTCGGCGGCGGCGCGCTCGCGCAGCTCGCGTCGGGACAGCGGTGACCCCGCCGGGGTGGGCGAGGCGGCGTCGGCGCTCGGGGCGGGCTGCTCACCGGCGAGCCGACGGCGCTCCTCCTCCCGACGGCGCCGCCGCTCACCCATCTGCGGAGGGGTCTGCTCAGACATCCTGACCTCGATAGAGACGATGCTTGGCGATGTACTGAACCACGCCGTCGGGCACCAGGTACCAGACCGGCTCACCGGCCCGCGCGCGCTCCCGGCAGTCGGTCGAGGAGATGGCGAGCGCCGGCACCTCGAGGACCGTCACGGCACCCTCCGGCAGCCCGTCCACCGACAGGTGGTGGCCCGGCCGGCTCACCGCGACGAAATGGGCGAGCCCCCAGAGCTGGTCGGCGTCCTTCCACGTGAGGATCTGCGCGAGGGCGTCGGCGCCCGTGATGAAGTACAGGTCGGCGTCGGGGCGCTGCGCGCGCAGGTCGCGCAGCGTGTCCACGGTGTAGGTGGGCCCGGGCCGGTCCACGTCGACGCGGGAGACGGTGAACCGCGGGTTGGAGGCCGTCGCGATGACGGTCATGAGGTAGCGGTGCTCGGCCGCCGTGACGTCCGGCCCCTGCTTGAAGGCCGGCCGGCCGGTCGGCACGAAGACGACCTCGTCGAGGTCGAGCTCGGCGGCGGCCTCGCTCGCGGCGACGAGGTGCCCATGGTGGATGGGGTCGAACGTGCCCCCCATCACCCCGACCCTCGGCCTGCGCTGCGCCATCCGCCCGCCAGCCCTCCCTCTCCGGGGCCCGCGCCCCTCGTCCGTCCTACTGGTTGCGGTGCCCCGTGCTGCGGAACGCGTACGTCACGAGGAGGAGTGCGACCAGAATCCCGAAGGCCACCACCCCGACGACCGCGGGCGGGAGCGTCGTCGCCTCCGCCGACTCGGCGGCGAGCAGGGCAGCGTGCACGTCGTCCTCCTGGGTTCGGATTCGTCCCGCTGGGGGGTGGGCGGACATCCCAGTGTCGCACGGTCCGCACACCGGGGGGGACCATGACACCGAGGGGCGAGCCGGCCCGAACCGCCACGAACCCGGACGCGGCGGGCTCGGCCGATCGGGTGGCGGGCCGGGCGGCGGCGCGTCCGACGCCGTCGGGCCGGGTCAGGCCCGCACGTGACCGTCCCCGGTGACGACCCACTTCGTCGTCGTCAGCTCCGGCAGGCCCATCGGGCCGCGGGCGTGCATCTTCTGGGTCGAGATGCCGATCTCCGCGCCAAGGCCGAACTGGCCGCCGTCGGTGAACCGGGTCGAGGCGTTGACCATGATCGCCGCGGAGTCGAGCGCCGCGACGAACCGCTCGGAGGCCGCCAGGTCCGACGTGACGATCGCCTCCGTGTGCCCCGAGGACCACGTCCGGATGTGGTCGATCGCGGCCTCGAGGTCGTCCACCACGCGGACGGCGAGGTCCATCGACAGGTATTCGGTCGCCCAGTCCTCGTCGGTCGCGGGCACCACCGGCACGCCCTCGGGGGCGAGGGCGGCGGTCCGGTCGTCGCCGTGGAGCGTGACCCCTGCCGCGGCCAGCGCCGCCAGCACGGGCGGCAGGAGGCGCGGCGCGGCGTCGGCGTGCACGAGGAGCGTCTCCGCCGCGTTGCACACGCCCACGCGCTGGGTCTTGGAGTTCATGACGATGTCCACGGCCATCCGCTCGTCCGCGGACGCGTCGAGGTAGACGTGGCAGTTCCCGACGCCGGTCTCCACGACCGGGACCGTGGACTCGCGCACGACCGTCTGGATGAGGTCCGCCCCGCCGCGCGGCACGAGCAGGTCGACGAGGCCGCGGGCGTGCATGAGCGCCACGGCGCCGGCGCGCCCGTACTCGTCGATGGACTGCACCGCGTCCGCGGGCAGGCCGACCGACCGCAGGGCCTGGCCGAGCACCTTGACGATCACCGTGTTCGAGCCCGACGCGGCCGAGCCTCCGCGCAGGATCGCCGCGTTCCCGCTCTTCAGGGCCAGGCCGGCGGCGTCCACGGTGACGTTCGGCCGGGCCTCGTAGATCATCCCGACGACGCCCATCGGCACCCGCACCTGGCGCAGCCGGAGGCCGTTGGGCAGCGTCGACCCGCGGACCACCTCCCCCACCGGGTCGGGCAGCGCGGCGACCTCGCGCAGCGCGTCCGCGATCGCCGCGATCCGCGCCGGGGTGAGCGTGAGCCGGTCGAGGAGCCCGGGCTTGAGCCCCGCGGCCTCGCCGCGCTCGAGGTCGACCGCGTTCGCGGAGACGATCTCGGCGTCGGCGGCCACGAGGGCGTCCGCCATCGCGTGCAGCGCGGCGTCCTTGGTGGCGCGGGTGGCCGTGGCGAGCTCGCGCGCAGCCACGCGGGCGCGGCGGGCGACGTCGAAGACGGCCGCCTGGACGTCGTCCGGCGGGGCCTGACCCGGGGCGAGGGGGGCTGTCGTCGTCATCCCCGCAGGATAGGCACTACCGGCGCCGTGTGGTGAGGGGGCTCAGGAGCACGAGGTCGTCGCGGTGGACGACCTCGCGGTCGTACCCGGCCCCGAGCGCCTCGCGCAGCTCCCGGGTGGACCGCCCGAGCAGGTCGGGCAGCTCGCTCGACGAGAAGGCGACGAGCCCACGGCCGATGACGACGCCGTCGGGCCCGGCGAGCTCGACCGGCTCGCCCGCGTCGAACTCGCCCTCCACGGCGACGATGCCCGCCGGCAGCAGCGATGCGCGGCGGTCGACGACGGCCCGGACGGCGCCCTCGTCGAGGACGAGGCGCCCGTGCGGCGCGGCGGCGTGCTCGAGCCACAGCAGGCGGGCCGAGCGGCGGCGGCCGGTCGCGTAGAACCACGTGCCCACGGGCTCCCCCGCGAGGGCGGCGCCCGCGAGCTCGGCCTTCGTGATGAGCACGGGCACCCCCGAGCCCGTCGCGATGGCCACGGACTGCAGCTTGCTCACCATCCCGCCGGAGCCGACCTTGGAGCCACGGCCGCCCACGCGGACGTCCGCGAGCTCGGCCGGGTCGCGCACCTCGTCGATGCGCCGCGCCCCCGGGCTCGACGGCGGCCGGTCGTAGAGGGCGTCCACGTCGCTGAGCAGCACGAGCGCGTCCGCGCGCACGAGGTGGCTGACCAGCGCCGCGAGCCGGTCGTTCTCGCCGAAGCGGATCTCCCCCGTCGCGACGGTGTCGTTCTCGTTCACCACGGGCACGACGCCGAGCGCGAGCAGGCGGTCCAGGCACCGCAGCGCGTTGCGGTAGTGGGAGCGGCGGACGGTGTCCTCGGCCGTGAGCAGCACCTGCCCGACGCGCAGCCCGTGCGCCGCGAACGCCTCGGTGTAGCGCGCGATGAGGAGGCCCTGGCCGACCGACGCCGTCGCCTGCGCGGTCGCGAGGTCCGGCGGCCGCGCGGTGAGGCCGAGCGGGGCCAGGCCGGACGCGATCG
The DNA here is from genome assembly GCA_012514545.1 of Actinomycetales bacterium. Taxonomy (GTDB): domain Bacteria; phylum Actinomycetota; class Actinomycetes; order Actinomycetales; family Cellulomonadaceae; genus Actinotalea. The sequence goes on from JAAZAC010000032.1 coordinate 3,801, forward strand.
CCCCCGACGTGACGAGGACGACGTCCCCGCCCGCGACGCGGCGAGCGGCCAGCACGTCGACGAGCGCGCGCAGCGCCGCGACGTCGAGGCGTCCGTCGTCACCGGTGAGCGACGAGGAGCCCACCTTGACCACCACGCGGCGCGCGGTGGCGAGGTGGCGGCGGTCGAGCTGGCGCAGCGGGGTCACGGGGACCCATTGTCCCGGACGGGCGCCCCGCACCGGGGGACGGCTCGCCTGGTGGTCCCCGTCCGTCAGTCCTCGGCCGGGTCCGTCCAGCGGCCCGCCTCGCGCTCGGTCCACAGCTCGCTGCGGGCCGCCGCCTTCGCGTCCATCCGCTCGGCGTGCTCCCGACGGCGCTCGGCCCGGCTCGCGCGGCCCCGCTCCTCCAGCCGTGGGTCGGTGCCGCGTCCGCCGAGCAGCTCGGCGCCCGTGGTGAGCGTCGGCTCCCAGTCGAAGACGACGGCGTCGTCCCCGTCGCCGATGACGACCTCCGCGCCCGGCGTGGCGCCCGCGGCGAAGAGCGCCTCCTCCACGCCGAGCCGGGCCAGGCGGTCGGCGAGGTAGCCGACCGCCTCGTCGTTGGTGAAGTCGGTCTGCCGCACCCAGCGCTCGGGCTTGTCGCCGCGCACCTGGAACCACGTGCGACCGCCGTCCGCGCGGCGGGTCACGGTGAACGGCGTGGCGTCGACGGCACGGGGCCGCAGGACGACGCGCTCGGGGGCAGGGGGCGGCGCGGCCGCGCGCGCGGCCTCGACGATGCGCGCGAGGGCGAACGTCAGGGGCCGCAGCCCTTCGTGGCTCGCCGCCGAGACCTCGAACACCTCCAGGCCCCGCGCCTCGAGGTCCGGCCGGACGAGGTCGGCGAGCTCGCGTGCCTCGGGCACGTCCACCTTGTTGAGGACGACGACGCGCGGCCGCTCGGTGAGCGGCACCTCCCCGCCGTGGATCTCCAGGTCGCCCGCGTACGCGGCGAGCTCGGCCTCGATGACGTCGAGGTCGCTCACCGGGTCGCGGCCCGGCTCGAGCGTCGCGCAGTCGAGCACGTGCACGATGACCGCGCAGCGCTCCACGTGCCGCAGGAACTCCAGCCCGAGGCCCTTGCCCTCGCTCGCGCCGGGGATGAGGCCCGGCACGTCCGCGACGGTGAACCGCGCGTCGCCCGCCTGCACGACGCCGAGGTTCGGCACGAGCGTGGTGAACGGGTAGTCCGCGATCTTCGGTCGCGCGGCGGACATCGCCGCGACGAGGCTGGACTTGCCGGCGCTCGGGAAGCCGACCAGCGCGACGTCGGCGATCGTCTTGAGCTCGAGCACGACGTCGCGCCGCTCCCCCGGCTCGCCGAGCAGCGCGAAGCCGGGCGCCTTGCGGCGCGGCGAGGCGAGCGCGGCGTTGCCCAGGCCGCCGCGGCCGCCCGCGGCGACGACGTAGCGGGTGCCCGCGCCGACGAGGTCGGCGAGCACCTCGCCGTCGAGCGTCTTGACGACGGTCCCGTCCGGCACGCGCAGCACGACGTCCTCGCCGTTGGCGCCGTGGCGGTCGTCGCCCATGCCCGCGGTCCCCGAGGACGCGCGGCGGTGCGGCGAGTGGTGGAACTCCAGCAGGGTCGTCACCTGGGGGTCCACCTCGAGGACGACGTCGCCCCCCTTGCCGCCGTTCCCGCCGTCGGGCCCGGCGAGCGGCTTGAACTTCTCGCGCCGGATCGAGGCGCAGCCGTGGCCGCCGTCGCCCCCGGCGGCGTGCAGCACGACACGGTCGACGAACGTCGTCACCGCCGGTCACCTCCGCTCATCGGCCGGACCCGGCCACGAGGCCGTGCACACGACTCACTGCCCCCTGCAGACCCCACTACAGCACGAAGGGGCGCACCGCGCGGTGCGCCCCTCTCGCGAGGACGGTCAGGCCTCGACGGCCTCCACGTCCACGACCTTGCGGCCGCGGCGGGTGCCGAACCTGACGGCGCCGTCGGTGAGGGCGAAGAGCGTGTCGTCGCCGCCGCGCCCCACGTTGACGCCCGGGTGGAAGTGCGTGCCGCGCTGGCGGACGATGATCTCGCCGGCGTTGACGACCTGGCCGCCGAAGCGCTTGACGCCGAGGCGCTGCGCGTTGGAGTCGCGACCGTTGCGCGAGGAGCTGGCGCCCTTCTTGTGTGCCATGGGATGTCCTTCGTGTCGTTCCGGGAGCGGCGGGGCGCCGGCTCAGGCGATGCTGGTGACCTTGAGCCGGGTCAGCTGCTGGCGGTGACCCTGGCGCTTGCGGTAGCCCGTCTTGTTCTTGAACTTCTGGATGACGATCTTCGGGCCCTTCTCGTCCCGGACGACCTCCGCGGTGACCTTGACCTTCGCGAGGGCCTTGGCGTCCGAGGTGACCTTGTCACCGTCGACGAGGAGGACGGCGGGGAGCTGCACGGTGGAGCCCGCGTCGGCGGCGAGGCGGTCGACGACGAGGACGTCGCCGACGGACACCTTCTCCTGACGGCCACCGGCCTTGACGATCGCGTACACCACGTTGCTGCTCATCTCTGCTCGTCCGTCGATTGCTCACGCGCCCGTGCACACGCCTGCCGAGGGAGTCGACGAGGGGGTTCGGGCAGCGCCGTACCGGCGCGAGGCGCGCCGACGTTCCAGGGTACGGAGTGCGGAACCCTCGGTCAAACGAGCCCGGGGGCCCGCCGCCCCGTCCGGCCGCGCCACCGGCCTCACCCCCACCGCCACCGGCCTCACCCCACAGAGTGGAACGAGATGCTGTCATTCCGTTCCACTCCGCGCTCACCAGCCTCGGTTCGTTCCACTCTGCGCGGGAACGAACCGGGGCGAGGCGCGGGTCAGGAGGTGGGGGGCTCGTCGTCGGCGGCGGGCTCGGACGCCGTGATGCTCGCGATGGCGTCGAGGAGGTCGACGTCGGGCACGCCCGACGACGCCGGCGCCGGCGTCTCCGCCGCCGGGAGCTCGATCACCGGGGGCGCGGCCGC
>JAAZAC010000033.1 GCA_012514545.1 Actinomycetales bacterium
CGTTCGTGAGCCAGTCGTGCGCGACGAACTCCTCGTCCTCTCCCTGCCGGTCGGCCGCCGCCCGGTAGGCGTCCAGGTCGTTCAGGAGCCGTCGGGCCTGGCCCTCCTGCACGTCCAGGCCGGTGAGGCGGAGCAGACGTCGAGAGTGGTGGCCCGCGTCGACGACCTTGGGCTGGATGCTGACGGTGGTGCCGTCGACGTCGGTGGTGATCGCGAGCTCGCCCACGTCGAAGCCCAGCTCGTTGAGCCGCTCGATGCGTGCGGCGACGCGCCAGCGCTCGGCGGTGTCGAACGACTCCTCGCCGGTCAGCGCGTCCCAGAGCTCCTGGTAGCGCGTGGCCAGGCGGTCGCCGATCTCGATCGGGTCGACACCCGGCTCGAGCATGTCGCCGGCCTCGAGGTCCATCAGCTCGCCGATGATGTTCACGCGTGCGACGTCCAGGTCGTACGCGCGCTGACCGTCGGACAGGCGGTCGTGCAGCTCGCCGGTCTCGGCGTCGACCAGGTACGCGGCGAACGAGCCCGCGTCCCGCCGGAACAGTGTGTTCGACAGCGACACGTCGCCCCAGTAGAAGCCCGACAGGTGCAGCCGCACCAGGAGCACGACGAGCGCGTCGATGAGCCGGCGGGTGGTGTCCGGCTGCAGGCTCTGCTGACTGAACAGCGCCCGGTAGGGCAGCGAGTACTGCAGGTGCTGGGTGACCAGGACCGTCTCGAGGCGCTCGCCGGTCAGGCTCGCCCGCCCGTTGATGACGCCCACCGGTTCGACGCTCGGGGTGCCGATCTTGCGCAGCGCGCGCAGCAGCTCGTACTCGCGGTAGGCGACGGTCTCACCGATCTCCTTCACGGCGATCACGCGACCGGAGAGCTTGACGAAGCGGACGACGTGGCGGCTGATGCCGCGGGGCAGGGCCGCGAGGTTCTCCGACGGCCACTCCTCGAGCGGGATGTGCCACGGCAGGTCGAGGAGCGCGGGGTCCGGAGCAGCGGCGGTGATCTGCAGCGAGCCGGTCATCGGCACTGGCATGTTTCCTCCCTAGCGCGAAGGGCGGGACGGCTGTCCGCCGTCCCGCCCTTCGACGCTGGGATCAGTTCAGGCGCTCGCCGGTGGAGGCGGCGAAGGCGTGGAGCTCACCCGGACGGATCGCGACCCACAGGGTGTCGCCGACGCGCGGCGGGGTGCGCGGGTCGACACGCACGATGATCTGGGCCTCACCGGCACCGGAGTGGATCTCGCGCGCGGCGGCGCCGCCCATGACCAGCTCGCCGTAGGCGAGGGCGTCGGAGCCGAGCTCCTCGACCAGGACGACCTTGATCGGGATCGCACCCTCGTGGGCCTGGGTCACGACGTCGAGCGACTCGGGACGGAAGCCGACGGTGATGTGACCGCGGTCCTCGGGGACGATCCGGGAGAGGATCTCGCGGGGCAGCGGCACGCGGGTGTTGGCCAGCTGGGCGCCACCCTCGACGACCTGGAACGAGCCGATGTTCATCGCCGGCGAGCCGATGAAGCCCGCGACGAAGACGTTGGCCGGACGGTCGTACAGGTCACGCGGGTCGCCGACCTGCTGCAGGAGGCCGTCCTTGAGGACCGCGATGCGGTCGCCCATCGTCATGGCCTCGGTCTGGTCGTGCGTGACGTAGACCGTGGTGACGCCGAGGCGGCGGGTCAGCGAGGCGATCTGCGACCGCGTCTGCACGCGCAGCTTCGCGTCGAGGTTCGACAGCGGCTCGTCCATGAGGAACACCTGCGGCTGGCGCACGATCGCGCGGCCCATGGCGACGCGCTGGCGCTGGCCACCGGAGAGCGCCTTCGGACGGCGGTCGAGGTACTCGGTGAGGTCGAGCATCTTCGCCGTCTCCTCGACGCGCTTGCGGATGTCCGCCTTGGGCACGCCGGCGATCTTCAGGGCGAAGCCCATGTTGTCCGCGACGGTCATGTGCGGGTACAGCGCGTAGTTCTGGAACACCATGGCGATGTCCCGGTCCTTCGGCTGCACGTCCGTGACGTCGCGCTCGCCGATGAGCACGCGGCCGGAGTTGATGTCCTCCAGGCCGGCGAGCATCCGCAGGGAGGTGGACTTGCCGCAGCCCGACGGGCCGACGAGGACGAGGAACTCGCCGTCCTCGATGTGCAGGTCCAGGGCGTCGACGGCGGGACGCTCGGTCCCGGGGTAGATGCGCGTGGCCTTGTCGAAGGTCACAGTTGCCATGCTGGGCTTCCCTCCACCGGCAGGTACGTGCCGGACGATCCGAGTGGAGTCGCGGTGCCGGGCGGCACCGACACGGACGACACCGTCCGTGCGACGGGGCCCATCGTGCCACACGCGCGAGGCGCGGCAAGACCCCGAAGGTCACGATCGGGCCACCGCCGCGGGGCACGTCACCCGGGTGGACGCGTCCGCTCAGCCGGTGGCGACGAGGTCGGCCAGGTGCGTGAGGGCGGCGGCGACCGCCGCGGGGTCCGGGACGCGGTGGGCGGCCGCCGTCGGGCCGTCGCCCACCTTGACGCCGACGTCGCCGGGGCCGAGGACGGCGAACGCCCGCTCGTCGGTGACGTCGTCGCCGACGTAGAGGACGCGGGCGACGCCCAGCTCCGCGCGGAGGTCGCGCAGGGCCGTCCCCTTGGAGACGTCGAGCACGGACAGCTCGACGACGTCCTTGCCGGGCAGGACGTCGACGCCGGCCGCGCGGCCCGCGTCGATCGCGGCGGGGGTGACCCGGGCGGCGTCGTCGGCGGTCGCCGTCCGTGTGTGCAGGACGACGGACGCCGGCTTGTGCTCGACCCACGCCGTCGTGCCGGCGACGAGGCGCCCGAGGTCCGCGGCGAGCGCGGCGAGCCGCGCGGCCGCGTCCGGGGAGAGGGCGAACGGCTCCGGCTCGAACGCCCCGTCCGCGCCGATGTAGCCGCGCTCCGCGCCGTGCCCGCCCACGAGGCGGGTCCCGGGCGGGGCGCCCGCGCGCTCGGCGAGGTTGGCCAGCGCGCGCCCGGACACGATGGCGAGCGGCACGCCGTGCCCCGCGAGGCGGTGCAGCGCCGCGGTCGCCTCCGGCAGCGGCCGGGCCGCGGTCGGGTCGTCGCGCAGCGGCGCGAGCACGCCGTCGAAGTCGAGGGCGACGAGCGCGGCGCCCCGGCGGGCGTCGTCGGCGAAGTCGCGCAGGGCCGCGTCCAGCTCGGGCGTGCGGGTCATGCCAGGGGCTCCCGCGGGGCGGCCTCGAGCGTGCGCAGGAAGGTCTGCGACCAGCGGCGCACGTCGTCGGACATGACGCGCCGCCGCAGCTTGCGCATCCGCGAGCGCATCTCGCGCGGGTCCATCCGGGCCGCCCGCTCGACGGCGTCCTTGAGCCCGTCGATGTCGTGCGGGTTGACGAGCAGCGCACCGGCGAGCTCGTCGGCCGCGCCCGTGAACTCCGAGAGCACGAGCACGCCACGGTCGTCGACGCACGCCGCGACGAACTCCTTCGCGACGAGGTTCATCCCGTCGCGCAGGGACGTCACGAGCATGACGTCCGCGGCGAGGTAGAGCGCCGCCATCTCCTCGGGCGGGTAGGAGTGGTGCAGGTAGGAGATGGGGACGGCGCCGATGGTGCCGTGCTCCCCGTTGATGCGGCCCACGAGCAGCTCGACCTCCTCGCGGAGCTGCTGGTACGCCTCGACGTTCTGCCGGCTCGGGCTGGCCACCTGCACGAGGACCGCCTCGGGCACGCGCAGCCGGCCCTCCGCGAGCAGCTCGCCGAAGGCCTTGATGCGGTGCCGGATGCCCTTGGTGTAGTCGAGGCGGTCGACGCCGAGGAGCATGACCTGCGGGTCGCCGAGGCTGGCGCGGATCTCCGCGGCGCGGTCGCGCACGGCCTGCGTGCGGGCGAGCGCGTCGAACCGGCCGGAGTCGATGGAGATCGGGAAGGCGGACGCGCGGACCTGCCGCTCGGTGCCGTCGGGACCGGGCACCGCGACGAGGGGGCCGCGCGTCGTGAGGTCGGTGAACCGGCGCACGACGCGGACGAAGTTGGCGGCGTCCCCGCTGCGCTGGAAGCCGACGAGGTCGGCGCCGAGCAGCCCCTCGACGACCTGCCTGCGCCAGGGCAGTTGGGCGAAGATCTCGAGCGGCGGGAACGGGATGTGGTGGAAGTAGCCGATCCGGACGTCGGGCCGCAGCTCCCGCAGGATCGCGGGGACCAGCTGGAGCTGGTAGTCGTGCACCCAGACGACGGCGCCGGGGGCCGCGTGGCGGGCCGCCTCGGTGGCGAAGCGGCGGTTGACCCGGCGGTACGTCTCCCACCAGTGGCGGTGGTAGACGGGCGGGCTGATGACGTCGTGCGAGAGCGGCCAGAGCGTGTCGTTGGCGAAGCCCTCGTAGTACTCCTCGACCTCGTCGGTGGTGAGGCAGACGGGCACGAGGTGCATGCCGTCGGCGTCGAACGGCTCGGACTCGAGGTCCGCGGTCCCGGACCAGCCGATCCACGCGCCGTCGGCCTCCCGCATCACGGGCTCGAGCGCGCTGACCAGCCCACCCGGCGACCGCGACCACGACAGCGAGCCGTCGGGTCCCAGCGTGAGGTCCACCGGCAGGCGGTTCGCGACCACGACGAGCTCGTACGGCACCTCCGACTCACCTCCGTGACCTCGACTCCGCGCCCGACCCTATCGACGCCCGCGCTCGCCCGCCCGGGGGGCCCGGGGCTCCCCGGCCGTCCGCGAGGGCCGCCCGGCGCCACCGATCCGCGAGACACCGGCGCGGTCCCGGCCCCGACGGCGTCCGCCCCCGCTAGCGTGACCGCCGTGAAGGCGGCGCGTCCGGAGGAGATCGGCGGGTACCGGATCCTGTCGAGCCTCGGGCGAGGGGGCATGGGCGCCGTGTACCGGGCGCGCGACGCCGACGGCCGGGTGGTCGCGCTCAAGCTCCTGCACGCCCACCTCGACGACCCCGACGCCCGCGAGCGCCTGCGCCGGGAGGTTGCGGCGCTGCAGAAGGTGCGGCACCCGGGCGTCGCGCGCGTGCTCGACGCGGAGATCGACTCCGCCGAGGCGTTCGTCGTCACCGAGCTGGTGCAGGGCCGGGACCTCGCCAAGCACGTGCGGCGGAACGGGCCGCTGCCCCCGGCCGAGCTCGCGGAGCTCGCGGCCAGCCTGCGCACCGCGCTCACGGTGGTGCACCGCGCGAAGGTGCTGCACCGCGACCTCACGCCGGGCAACGTCGTGATGTCGCCCGACGGGCCGGTGCTCATCGACTTCGGGGTGGCGCAGGCGGTCGAGGACGTGCGGGTCACGTCGACCGGGCTCGTCACGGGCACGCCGGGCTACGTCGCCCCGGAGCTCCTCGAGGGCGCGCAGCCCTCGGCGCGGACCGACTGGTGGGGCTGGGCCGCGGTTCTCGCCTTCGCCGCGACGGGCCGCCCGCCGTTCGGCAAGGGCGGGATCCGGGTCGTCCTCACCCGGGTGCGGGCGGGCGAGCCCGACCTCGAGGGGCTCCCGGAGCGCACCGCCGACGCGCTGCGCGGCGCGCTCGGGCCCGAGCCGAAGCGCCGCACCTCGCCGGCCGCCGTCGTCGCCGCGCTGCGGGCGGCTGCGGAGGAGTCGGTGGCTGCGGAGGAGGCGGCGGCCGCGGAGGCGGCAGAGGACGCCGAGAACGCGGACGACCCCGACGACGGCGCGGCGGACCCCCCCGACGACGGCGAGGCGGCCCCCGCCGACGACGTCGCCACGGTCGTCGTGCCCGCGGGCGCGGCGGCGGAGGGCGACGCGGACGCCGAGGGCGACGCGGACGCCGAGGGCGACGGCGACGACGGGGAGGAGGCCCCGACCGTCGTCGTGCCCGTGGACGGCGACGAGGCCGAGGGCGCCGAGGACACGGACGTCGACGACACGGACGCCGAGGACGAGACCGACGAGGACGCCGACGTCGAGGGCGAGACCGACGAGGACGCCGAGGTCCCGGCCACCCGGGTGCTCGGCGCCCGCGACGGCCGCACCGCCGTGCTCCCGGCGGCCCCCGACGAGACCGAGCCCGATGCGGAGGCCGAGGCCGACGAGGACCTCGAGCCCGACGAGGACCTCGCGCCCGCGGACGAGGCGGACTGGCCGGCCGAGGAGGAGTGGTCGGGCGAGGAGCTCGCTGACGCCGAGGAGTGGCCGGAGGACGGCGAGTGGGTCGAGGACGAGGACGGCTGGGTGCCGACCGCGCCCCCGCGGCGGATGGGCACGGTCGCGGCGCTCGCGCTCCCGCTGGTCGCGCTCGGCCTCGCCCACCCGGGCCCGGCGCTCCTCGTCGCGATCGCCCTCGCCGTCCTCGTGCGCAGCGTGGGGCTGGACGCGGAGGCGCTCGTGCGCCGTCGGCTGCGGCACGGGGTGCGCTCCGGCGACACCGTCGGCGCGGTGCTCATCTGGCCGTGGTACCTGGTCCGCGCGGTGCTCGGCGTGGTCCCCGCGGTCGTCGTGGGCGGCGCCGTCGTCGCCATCGTCGGCGGGGTGATCTGGTGGCTCACCGGCGCCGGCCACTGGGTGATCGTGCCGCCGGAGCTGGGCCACTCGTCGGGCGCGCTGGACCACAACGCGCCGTGGGTGGGGCGGGTCGCCGTCGGCGCCATGGTCGCGCTCGGGCTCGCCATGCTGTGGTTCGGGCCGATGGCGCGCGCGACGCGGGAGGGTGCGCGGTGGGTGCTGCAGGGTGTGGCGCCCGGGCGACGGGGGGCCCTCGTGGTGGTCGCCGTGGCGCTCGTGGTGGCGCTGGTCCTCGCGCCGGCCATGGTCGAGCGGACCCTCGAGTGGTGGCCGCTCGGTGGTCCACCCGATCTGGGCTGACGCGTATCGTTGCCGCATGAGCCGAGGCGCCCGCGCCGAGGGCTGGCTGGCGCCGGCCCTCACCGCCGTCGTCGCGCTCGCCTCCGCCGTCGGGCTCGTCGCGCAGCAGGCGACTGTGCTCGTCCACCAGTGCGTGTCCGCGGGGACGGTCGGCCGCATCGGTCTGACCCTCGCGCTCCTGCGCACCGACGCCGCGTGCCCGGCCGGCACGGTGGGCGTCGACGACGGCCGGCGGGTCGTCGGCGTCGTCGTCGCCGTCGCGCTGCCGGTGCTGCTCGCGCACGTCGCGGCCGCCCTGGTCGGCGTCGGCGCGGTCGCGTGGCTGCACCGGGCCCTCCGCGGGGTCCTCGCGGCGGTCCGCGTGCTGCCGCGCGGGGCCGCGGAGCCCGCGCTCCCCGTCGTCGCGCCGCGCCTGCCCGTCGAGGTGCCGGTGCACCTGCCCGGCGCGCGCCTGCTCGCGGGCGCGCGGTGGCGGCGGGGGCCGCCGCAGGTCGGCCTCGCCTGACCTGCGCGCTCCGGCGCGCCCCTGCGACCCCGGAGACCTCATGCCTTCGACCCCTGACTCGACCACTGCCCTGTCCCCGCCACGGCCCGCCCGCGCGGGCGGCCCGACGTCGCGCCCCTGGTGGCCGTGGCTCGTCACCGTCCTGCGCGTCGGCCTGGGCGCCGTCGCCCTGGCCGCCGGCGCCGCCAAGGTCGGCGACCTCGACGCGTCCGTGTGGGCCGTCCGCGCCTACGACCTGCTCCCCGTGCCGCTCGCCGAGGTGGTCGGCACGGTCCTGCCGTTCGCCGAGATCCTCGCCGGCCTGCTGCTCGTGACCGGCCTCTTCACCCGGTGGGCGGCCGGCGCGTTCGCCCTCATGCTCGCCGGCTTCGCCGTCGGGATCGTCTCCGCCTGGGCCCGCGGCCTGGCGATCGACTGCGGCTGCTTCGGCGGCGGGGGCGAGGTCGACCCGTCCGCCACGACCTACCTGACCGACCTGCTCCGTGACGGAGCGCTGTTCCTCGCCGCCGTGCTCGTCGCGTGGCGGCCCCGCTCGCGCCTCTCCCTCGACGGCGCCCTCGCCCCGGTCGCGCTCGCACCGGAAAGGAGTACCGATGTCCCCGACTGACCGTCCCACGAAGGCGCAGCGTCGCGAGGCGGCGCGCGAGGAGGCGCGGCGGCTCCGCGAGGAGCAGGAGCGGGCGGCCAAGCGCCGTCGGCTCTTCGCCATCGGGGGCGCCGCGGTGGTCCTCGTCGGCTTCGTCGTCCTCGTCGTCGCGATCCTCACGAGCGGCCGGACGCCGGCGGCGGCGAAGAACCAGCCCCCGTTCGCCGTCGAGGGCGGCGGCGTCGTCCTCGACGCCGACGGCGTGGTGACCCCGCCCGAGGAGCCCGGCGAGGACTGGCCGGTCGGCGCCTTCGGCGACACCGTCGTCGTGACCGTCTACTCGGACATGATCTGCCCCGCCTGCGGCCTGTTCGAGATGACGGCCGGCCAGGTGCTCGAGGAGATGCGCGAGGCGGGCGAGGTCGTCCTCGACCACCGGATCGTCGGCAACCTCGACGGGTTCTCGCAGGGCACGCGCTACTCCACGCGCGCGGCGCAGGCGCTGTACACGGTCGCCGAGGAGGCGCCCGACGCGTTCCCGGCGTTCCTCTCGGCGCTCTTCGCGAACCAGCCCGCGGAGGGCACCCGGGGCCTGACGGACGAGCAGATCATCGAGATCGCGCGCGCCGCCGGCGTCCCGGAGGAGGCCGCCGCCGCGATCGAGGAGGGCCGCTACACCTGGTGGGTGGAGCAGATCACCCAGGTCGCCCGGGAGCGGTTCGCCCCGCGGTTCGGCACGCCTACGGTGCTGCTCAACGGCACCCCGCTGCCGGACGACGTGGACTGGCGCGACGAGCAGGCGCTGCGGGCGTCCATCGAGGCCGCCCGGGGCTGACCTGGCAGACTGGCGGCGGGCGGCGCGAGCCGCCCGCCGCTCGCCGCCTTAGCTCAGTGGTAGAGCGCCCGCCTTGTAAGCGGACGGTCGTCGGTTCGAATCCGACAGGCGGCTCCACGACCGCGCGGCGACGGCCCCGCCTCCCGCCCGACCGCGCCCGTTCCGCGCGCCCGACGAAGCCCCCGCGGGCCCGCGCCGTGGCACCGCTCCCGGCGTGTCGCACATCGCCCCGAAATGCGCGGGACGAGCGCCCATCGTCTCTGGTCAGAACCGTGAGAAATGCCGGAAGCGGGTGAAAACGGCCCACTCGACCGGGTGAATCGGTGCGCCTGCCCGATTTGTGCCCTGATCTTGGTCCACACTCTGTGCTGTTCCGACCCGGCGACAGTCCCCCAACG
>JAAZAC010000269.1 GCA_012514545.1 Actinomycetales bacterium
CCCATGGTGTCCCACGCGCGGATGTCGACGAGCGTCACGTTGACGACGTTCTTGCCGCCGCCGTACACGTACGCCTGCTCCGGGAAGTCCGCGGACACCGGCGGCTCCGTCCGCGCCTGCGGGGCGAGCACCGCGAACGCGCCGACCACGAGCCCGGCCGCCACCCCGATCCCCAGGCGCACCCACCGGCTGCCCGCGAGCGGCCGCACCGAGAAGTACGGCGGCAGCCGGCGCAGCACCAGCACGAGCACGATGAGCGTCACCGTCTCCACGAGCACCTGGGTCAGCGCCAGGTCCGGCGCCCCGTAGAGCAGGAACAGCGCCGACATCCCGTACCCGCTGACGCCGGAGAGCAGGATCGCCTTGAGGCGGCGGCGCGCGCGGGCGGCGAGCACGGCCGCCGCCGCGGTGATGCCGCCCGCGATGAGCTGGACCGGGGTGTCCCACGCCCGCCACTCGCTGAGCGGGGGCGCGTCGCCGAGGAGCGCCGAGCCGTCGAGCAGCACGAGGACGATGAGGATCGTGCCGAGGTAGAACGGCAGCGAACCACGCTGGGTGAGGCCGGTGACGTCCGCCGCGAAGTCGTCGAGCCGGCGCATCATCCGCCGGTAGACGAGGTCGGCGTCCACGCGGATCGGGATGCGGTGCTGCCAGTGCTCGACCCGCGCCCGCTGCCAGAACAGGAGCGCGCCCGCGGCGAGGATCGCCACCGTCAGGCCCAGCGCCGGCCCGACGCCGGACCACAGGGTCAGGTGCCCCGCCTCGCCCGGGTAGCCGGCGGCGTGGGGCGACAGCAGCTCCTCGCCCAGCGTGGGGACGAGCGCGGCCGCGAGGCCGAGGACCGCGAGCAGCCCCGCGGGCGCGACGAGCAGCACGCTCGGCCGCGACACGGTCAGCGGGGGCCAGCGGCCGTCGTCGGGCTCGGGGAGCGGCACCGCGCCGACGACGCGCGGCCCGAACGCGCCGAGCCAGAACCGCAGGCCGTACGCGACGGTCAGCGCGGACCCGACCGCCACGGCGGCCAGCACGAGCCCGCCGACGAGCGTGCCGGCGTCGTGCAGGAGGGCCTCGATCGCGGCCTCCTTGGCGACGTACCCGGCGAACGGGGGCAGGCCGATCATCGAGGCCGTGGCGAGGGCACCGACCGTCGCCGTGACGGGCAGCGCGCGGCCCACGCCCTCGAGGCGGCGCAGGTCGCGGGTGCCGGTCGCGGCGTCCACCACGCCGACCGTGAGGAACAGCGCGGCCTTGAACATCGCGTGCGCGCCGATCATCGCCAGGCCGGCGAGGGCCGCCGCCCGGCTCCCCGAGCCGACGAGCAGCACGAGCAGGCCGAGCTGGCTGACCGTGCCGAACGCGAGCACGAGCTTGAGGTCGTACTGCCGCAGGGCACGGTAGCCGCCGTGCACGAGCGTCCACGCGCCGGCGGTCAGCACGATCGCCCGCCACGCGCCCAGCTCGGCGAAGCCCGGCGCGAACCGCGCCACGAGGTACACGCCCGCCTTCACCATGGCGGCCGCGTGCAGGTAGGCGGAGACCGGCGTCGGCGCGGCCATGGCCGAGGGGAGCCAGAAGTGGAAGGGCACGAGCGCCGACTTCGTCAGCGCGCCCACGAGGAGCAGCACGACGGCGACCGTCACCGCCGTGCCCGACGGCGGGTTCGCCACGACCTCCGAGATCCGGTACGTCCCCGCGGACTCGCCCAGGATGATGAGGCCGACGAGCATCGCGAGGCCGCCGAACGTCGTCACGACGATCGCCTGCATCGCGGCGCGGCGGGACGCCTTGCGGTCCGAGTAGTGGCCGATGAGCAGGTACGACGTGACGGTCGTCAGCTCCCAGAACACGTAGAGGAGCAGCATGTCGTCGGTCGTGACCAGGCCGAGCATCGACCCCGCGAACGCGGTGAGCACGCCCGCGAACCGGCCCAGGCCCGCCGCCTTCTTCGAGAAGTACCCCGAGGAGTAGACGAAGACGAGCGCGCCGACGCCGGTGACGAGCAGCGCCATCAGCCAGCCGAGGGTGTCCAGCCGGAACGACAGCGACATCTCCAGGTGCGGCACCCAGCGGGTCGTCTCGACCGGGCCGTCGCCGTCGAGGACGTCGCGCGTCCAGCGCAGCGCCCACACCAGGCCGGCGGCGGGCAGCAGCGCGAGCAGGAGGAACGCCCGACGCCCGAGCCACCGGACCGCGAGGGGCGCGCCGACGGCCGCCGCGAGGTACGCAGCGAGCATCAGCAGCACGGCCGGCTCCGTCCTGTCGGTGAAGGGCGGTCGGGATGTGAGTCGGGCCGGACGCGGTCCCGGCGGTGGCCGGGACCCGACGCGGCGGGCGGGCGGGGTGCGGGTACGACACGCCTGCCGGTGCAGACCGGCGCGCCGCGGGAATGTGCAGATCCTAACGGGCGCGCACGCGACAGCGCCGCCCCCGGGTAGGCCCGGGGGCGGCGTGACCTGCTCGTCAGCAGGTGGTCAGCGGCAGTCGACGACGCCGTACGCGACGGTCTCGACCGGTGCCTCGGGGCCGAGCTCGGCCGCGAAGTGGAAGATGTCCGACGCCCGTACGCCCTGCCGGCGGTTGACGCCCCAGAAGACCTCCTCCGCGCCCGGCAGCGCGAGGACGTCGCCCATCGGCACCCCGGGCACCACGCCCGACGCCGTGCGCACGCCCGGCGGCAGGTCCGGCCCGACCACCCACCACCCCATGAGCCGGTCGGGCCCGGTGGCGAGCTCGGGCGCGTTCCGGGCGAGCGTCACCACGAGGTCGCCCCACCGCGCCACGGACGCGGCGAACTCGGTGCAGTGCAGGCCCTCGCCCGGCCCGACGACGTCGGGCTCGCCCAGGAGGTCGGTGAGCGCGGGCATCGGGTCCTCCGCGCCCATCGCCACGCCCCCGACGCCCTCACGGCCGAGGACGACGTCCGTCGCCCCCGGGTCGGTGGACGGGTCGGTGGTCGACCCGTCCGTCGGCTCGTCCGTCGCGTCCTCGGTCGGCTCGGGCGTGGTCGACGGCGCGGGCGCGCTCGTCGTCGGCTCGTCGTCGGGCGGGCCGGCGGGCGGCGTGCCCGCCGGGAGCAGCGCGGCAGCGGCGAGACC
>JAAZAC010000270.1 GCA_012514545.1 Actinomycetales bacterium
AGGCCGGGGGCGTCAGCAGCCGCTCCAGCGCGAGCAGCGTGGGCGTCGTGCCCGCGTCCACCTTCACGGCGGCGAGCGCGTCGCCGCGCGTCGGCCCCCGGTTGACGACCACGACCGGCAGGCCGTTCCGCGCCGCGTGCACCACGAACCTCCGCCCCGACAGCACCGCCAGGGAGGAGCCGGCGACGAGGAGGGCGTCGGCGTCGTCCACGAGGGCGAACGCCGCCGCGACCCGCTCGCGCGGCACCTGCTCGCCGAAGAACGTGATGTCGGGCTTGAGGATCCCGCCGCAGCGCTCGCAGTCCGCGACGCGGAAGTCCTCCGTGGACGCGAGGACGGCGTCCGCGTCGGGGGCGACCTCGACGTCGCCGACCTCCGCCTCGGCGTAGTGCGGGTTGAGGGCCTCGAGCCGGTCGGCGAGGGCCTCGCGGGACGTGCGGGCCCCGCAGCCCAGGCACACGACGTCGGCGTAGGAGCCGTGCAGCTCGACGACCCGCCGGCTCCCCGCGGCCGTGTGCAGCCGGTCCACGTTCTGCGTCACCACCCCGACGACGACGCCCCGCGCCTCCAGCCGCGCGATCGCCTCGTGCCCGGGGTTGGGTCGGGTGGTCGCAACGCGGCGGCGCCCGACGTGGTTCCGCGCCCAGTACACGCGGCGGTAGGCGGGGTCGCCGACGAACTGCTGGTACGTCATCGGGCGGCGGGGCGGGGCGTCGGGGCCGCGGTAGTCCGGCAGCCCCGAGTCGGTGGAGACGCCCGCGCCCGTGAGCACGGCGACGCGGCGGCCGGTCAGGACGTCCGCGGCGGCGGCGAGCGCCTCCGTCTCGGGCGCGTGGGCGTGGGCGGTCACCCGCTCACGGTACGGGGGCGCCGTCGGGCACGCAGATGAGCTCCCAGACGTGGCCGTCCGGGTCCGCGAACGAGCGCCCGTACAGCGCGCCCTCGGCGACGAACGCGCGGGGTGAGCCGCCGTGGCGCAGGGCGGCGTCGACGACGTCGTCCACCTCCGCGCGCGAGCCGGCGGCGAGGGAGGTGAGGGCCGGCGTCGGCGGGCGGCCGCGGAGCCCGCCCGGGCCGAGGAACGCGGCGAAGCGCTCCCTGCTGAGCAGCATGACGACGACGCCGGGTGCCACCCGCACGGAGACGGCCTCCGTCTCGCAGAAGTCCTCGTCGACGGCGAAGCCGAGCGCCCGGTAGAAGTCCGCCGAGGCGGGCAGGTCCCGGACGGGGAGGTTGACGACGACCATCCGCTGCACCGGCACCTCCTGGCTGCGCTCGCGGTACTGACCGGCGGCGGGGGCGGGAGTCATCGGGTGCGGGGCGTGACGTGGGTCACCGGGATCGGGGCGGCGGCGGGGCGGCGCCGGCGGGACCGGCGTCGCCCGCGGGGTCCGCACGGCCGGGACCGGCGTCGCCCGCGGGATCAGAACCGGCGGGGGCCTGGCGAATGTCGGGGGTGCGACCTACGGTCGAGGGGTGACGCGGACCGTGCCGCAGGACGCCTTCCTCGAGCTCGCGGGGCCGCTGCGCCGCGAGCTGCTCGTCCACTGCTACCGGATGATGGGCTCGATCCAGGAGGCCGAGGACCTCGTCCAGGAGACGTACCTGAGGGCCTGGCGCTCGTTCCACGGGTTCGAGAACCGGTCGTCGGTGCGCACGTGGATGTACCGGATCGCGACGAACACGTGCCTCACCGCGCTCGAGGGGCGCGCGCGGCGGCCGCTGCCCGCGGGCGTGGGCGCGCCGCCCGCCGACCCGGAGGCCGAGCTCCACCGGCACCCCGAGGTGCCGTGGCTCGAACCCGTGCCCGACGAGGTGCTGTGGGGCAACGCGCCCGACGACCCCGAGGCCGCCGTGGTGGACCGCGAGTCGGTGCGGCTGGCGTTCGTCGCCGCGCTGCAGCACCTGACGGGGCAGCAGCGGGCCGTGCTGGTGCTGCGGGACGTGCTGGCCTGGCACGCCGACGAGGTCGCGGAGGCGCTCGGGCTGTCCGTGGGCGCCGTGACGTCGACGCTGCAGCGGGCGCGGGCGCACCTCGCCCGGGTCCAGGAGGCGGGCGCGCCCCCGGCTCCGCTGCCCGCCGACGACCCGCGCGTCGCCGAGCTGCTCGAGGCCTACGTGGAGGCGTTCGAGCACTACGACGTCGACCGGATCGTCCGCCTGCTCACCGCCGACGCCGTGTGGGACATGCCGCCGTACACCGACTGGTACGTCGGGGCCGAGGACATCGGCCGGCTCATCCGCCGGCACTGCCCCGCCACCGGGCCGGAGTCGATGCGGATGGTGCGCACCTCCGCGAACGGCTCGCCCGCCTTCGGGCTCTACATGCTCGACCACGACGGCGTGCACCGCGCCTTCCAGCTCCAGCACCTCACGGTCACCGAGGGCGGGGTCGCGGCGGTCACGGCGTGGTTCGACACGAGCCTGTTCAAGCGGTTCGGGCTGCCCGACGAGCTGCCGCCGCGCTGAGCGGACGCGGCACCCGCCCGATTCGGAGCGCCGCGCGGCGAGCGGGTATCCTCACACCGCTGGGTAGCGTGTCCGAGCGGCCTAAGGAGCACGCCTCGAAAGCGTGTGTGGGTTGACGCCCACCGTGAGTTCGAATCTCACCGCTACCGCACCTGAGCGAAGGGCCCCGGGCGACCGGGGCCCTTCGTCGTCGCCGGGC
>JAAZAC010000271.1 GCA_012514545.1 Actinomycetales bacterium
CGCCGTCGGCGTCGACGTCGCCCAGCGCGCCCAGCCCCGCCCAGTCCTCGCGGGCGGCGAGCTGGACCCGTCGGAACAGCGCGTTGCGCACCATGACGCGCAGCGCCCGCGTGCTGCCCGTGAGCCGCGGGGGCGCCGCCTCGGTCCGGTCGGCGCCGGGTCCGCCAAGGGTCTCCCACTCGTCCAGGAGGGAGGCGTCGACACCGCGCACGACGGCGCCCAGCCACTCGAGCAGGTCTTCCAGCTCCTCGTCGCGGCGGTCGGGCGGCACGGTCTGCCGCAGCGCGCGGTAGGCGTCCGCGAGGTAGCGCAGGAGCACGCCCTCCGCCCGCTCGAGGCCGTACTGGGACACGTACTCGGCGAACGTCGCCGCCCGCTCGACCATGTCCCGCACGACCGACTTCGGCGACGGCACGTGGTCGAGCACCCACGGGTTCGTGCGCTTGTAGACGGCGAACGCGCCCTCGATGGCCTCGGCCAGCGGCTTCGGGTACGTGACGTCGTCGAGCAGGGCCATCCGCTCGTCGTAGTCGTAGCCCTCGGCCTTGAGGGCGGCCACCGCCTCGGCGCGCGCCCGCTTCTCCTGCGCCACGAGCACCGCCCGCGGGTCGTCGAGCGTGGCCTCGATGACGCTGACGACGTCGAGCGCGTACGTCGGATCCGTCGGGTCGAGCATGTCGAGCGCGGCCAGGGCGAAGGGGGAGAGCGGCTGGTTGAGCGCGAACTCCTCCGGCAAGGTCATGGTCAGCCGCACGGTCCACCTCCCGTCCGGCCGCCGCACCCGCTCGACGACGCCCGCCTCCCGCAGCGACCGGTACACGCGCACCGCCTGGCGGACGTGCACGCCCCGCCGCGCCGGCGGCTCGTGGTTGTCGGTGAGCAGGCGCGTCATCGCCTCCACCGGGTCGCCCGGCCGCGCGAGGACGTTGAGCACCATCGCGTGGCTGACCGCGAACTGCGAGGTCAGCGGCTCGGGCGGCGCGTCCCGCAGCCGCTCGAACGTGCTCTCCGTCCAGTTCACCTGCCCGGCCGGCGCCGACTTGCGGACGATCTTCTTGACCTTCTTCGGGTCGTCGCCCGCCTTGGCGAGGGCGCGCCGGTTCTCGATGACGTGCTCCGGCGCCATGACGACGACGTCCCCCGCGGTGTCGTAGCCCGCCCGCCCGGCGCGCCCGGCGATCTGGTGGAACTCGCGCGCGGTGAGGTGACGCATCCGGGCGCCGTCGTACTTGACGAGCGAGGTGAGGACCACGGTGCGGATCGGCACGTTGATGCCCACCCCGAGGGTGTCCGTGCCGCAGACGACGGTGAGCAGCCCCCGCTGCGTGAGCCGCTCGACGAGCCGCCGGTAGCGGGGGAGCATCCCCGCGTGGTGCACGCCGACGCCGTGCAGGAGGAACCGGCGCAGCGTCCGCCCGAAGCCCGTGCCGAACCGGAACCCGGCGAGCTCCGCGGCGATCGCGTCGCGCGCCTCGCGCGTCGCGACCGGCGTCGACGTCAGCGCCTGCGCGCGCTCGACGGCGTCCCGCTGCGTGAAGTGCACGAGGTACACCGGCGCCTTCCCGGTCGCCACGAGCCGCTCGATGACCTCGTGCAGCGGGTCGACGGCATAGGTGAACTCGAGCGGGACGGGGCGCTCGGCGCCGGTGACGGCCGCGACGTCCCGCCCGGTGCGGCGTCGGAGGTCGTCGACGAAGAACGCGACGTCGCCGAGCGTCGCGGACATGAGCAGGAACTGGGTGCCCGCCAGCTCCAGCAGGGGGACCTGCCACGCCCAGCCGCGCTGCGGGTCGGCGTAGTAGTGGAACTCGTCCATGACGACGAGCCCGATGTCGTCCTCCCCGGGCACGGCCGGGTCGTCCGGGTGGCCCGGCGGCAGGCCGCCCGTGCGCAGCGCGATGTTGGCGAGGATCTCCGCGGTGCAGCAGATGATCGGGGCCGTCGCGTTGACCGCCGCGTCGCCGGTCATGAGGCCGACGTTCTCGGCCCCGAAGATGCGCGCGAGGTCGAAGAACTTCTCGTTGACGAGCGCCTTGATCGGTGCGGTGTAGAAGCTCCGCACGCCGCGGCCGAGCGCCGCGAGGTGCCCCGCGACCGCGACGAGCGACTTCCCGCTGCCGGTGGGCGTGGACAGGATGACGTGCGAGCCGCTGAGCAGTTCGATCACGGCCTCGTCCTGCGCGGGGTAGAGCGTGAAGCCCTCGCCGGCCGCCCACGCGACGAACGCGTCGTAGAGGGCGTCGGGGTCGGCGGTGGGGGGCGGCGCCAGGGGGCTCACCCGCCCCATCCTGGCAGCGCGGTCCCTACAGTGAGCGCCGTGGGCGTGGTGGAGATGTGGACCGACGGCGCGTGCAAGGGCAACCCCGGGCCCGGCGGGTGGGGGGCGTACCTGCGGTTCGGCGACCACGAGCGCGAACTGTGCGGCGGCGAGGAGCGCACCACCAACAACCGCATGGAGCTCACCGCGGTCATCGAGGGCCTGCGGGCGCTGAACCGGCCCTGCGAGGTGGTGCTGCACGTCGACTCCACCTACGTCATGCACGGGATCACGCGCTGGCTCGCGGGCTGGCAGCGCAACGGCTGGCTGACGGCGGCGAAGCAGCCGGTGAAGAACGCCGACCTGTGGCGGGCGCTCGACGCCGAGCTCGCGCGGCACACGGTCACCTGGCGCTGGGTCAAGGGCCACGCGGGCGACCCGGGCAACGAGCGCGCGGACCGGCTCGCCAACGACGGCGTCCCCCGCCCGGCATCCGAGACGTTTCGTCCCGTGCCTTGATACCGCCCGTCGGGCGGTGGATGACTGGGGCCCATGCCCGACGTCTACACGCACGGTCACCACGAGTCGGTGCTCCGTTCGCACACGTGGCGGACGGTGGCCAACTCGGCCGCCTACCTCGCCGGCTCGCTCCGGCCGGGGATGAGCCTGCTCGACGTCGGCTGTGGGCCCGGGACCCTGACGATCGACCTCGCGCGGCACGTGCTACCGGGCCGCGTCGTCGGCGTCGACGCGGCGTCGGGCGTGCTCGAGGGCGCCCGCGCGCGGGCCGCGGAGGCGGGCGTGGACGTGGAGTTCGTCGTCGGCGACGTCTATCGGCTCGACGCGCCGGACGACTCCTTCGACGTCGTCCACGCGCACCAGGTGCTGCAGCACCTCACCGACCCGGTGGCCGCGCTGCGGGAGATGCGCCGCGTGTGCCGACCGGGCGGCATCGTCGCCGTGCGGGACGCCGACTTCGGGGCGTTCACGTGGCACCCCGAGGCGCCCGGGCTCGAGGACTGGCGGATGCTCTACCGGGACGTCACGCAGGCGAACCGCGCGGAGTGCCACGCCGGCCGGCGGCTGCTCGCCTGGGCGCTCGCGGCGGGGTTCACCGACGTGACGCCGGGCGCGAGCGTCTGGTGCTTCGCCACGCCGGAGGAGCGCCGGTGGTGGGCGTCGGTGTGGGCGGAGCGCACGGTGCACTCGGACTTCGCCGCGCAGGCCAAGTCCTACCGCCTGGCCGACGACGTGCTGCTCGAGTCCCTGCACGACGCGTGGCTCGAGTGGGGCGAGGCGCCGGAGGGCTGGTTCGCCTGCGTGCACGGGGAGCTCATCGCGCGGGCGTGACCGGCCGCGGCGCCACGGCGTCGGCGACGGCCGTCGAGACGCCGTGCAGGACCCGCTCGAGCGGCCCCCGGCCGAGCGTGAGCCACCACGCGGTCGCGGCGACGAGCGTCACGGCGCCGACGACGCCGAGCGTCGCCCACGTCGGGTGCAGCACGACGTCCGGGCCGAGCGCGGCGATCGCCACGACCTGGCCCGCGTACGCCGTGAGCGCGAGCGCCCCCGTGGCCGCGAGCGGCAGCGCCGCGCGCGGCCACCGCGCGCCGACCACCAGGCACCCGGCGAGCACCACGAGCACCGTCCCGGTGTTCGCCAGCACCTCGACCCCGGACGAGCTGTGGGGCTCGGTGACGAGCAGCGCCCGCAGCGGGTGCCCGGGCGCGACCGTGCGCGTGGCCACCGCGTTCGTCGCGTGCCCGACGACGGCGGCCGCCAGCCCCCAGCGGGCCAGCCGCCCCGGCGTCCGCGGGTCGCCCAGCACCCGCCCGACGGCGAGGCCGACGAGCAGGTAGGCGATCCAGACGAGCGGCGGGTACCAGCGCGACCACGGCGCGCCGAGGAACCCGGGGCCGAGCGCGGCGCGCAGCGCGAGCACGAGCGGCGGGCCCACCACGAGGACGACGCCCGCGGCGGCCAGGAGGGTGCGCGGCCGCCAGCCGAGGGCGACGGTGAGCATCGCGAACATCACCGCGTAGGCGGGCAGGATCACGACGACGAGCGTGCCCAGCGCGGCGAGCGCGTACCCCAGCGGCAGCAGCACCGCCGCGCGGGCGAGGATCCGCGCGCGGGCGTGGCCGAGCCGGTCCGGGGCGCGGCTCATCAGGGCGGCGGACACGCCCGCGAGGAGCGCGAAGCCGGCCGCGGAGCGCCCGTCGAACGCCTCCAGCCAGCTGCCGCCGCCGGGGAGGCGCGCGGCGTCGTCGGGCCCCAGGTGGGCGACCAGCATCCCGAGGACGGCGAGGCCGCGCGCGACGTCCACGCCCACCACCCGGCCGCTGCCCACGGGCTCACGGTAGAGAATGCCTCTGTGCGCATCGCCAGGTTCACCACCGGGGGAGACCCCCGCTTCGCCCTCGTCGAGGACAACACGCTCGTCGTGATCTCGGGCGACCCGCTCTACATGCCGGTCCAGCCGACCGGCGAACGGGTCCCGCTCGACCGCGACGACCTCCGGCTGCTGGCCCCGGTGATCCCGCGGTCGAAGGTGGTCGGCGTCGGGCGCAACTACGCCGACCACGCGCGCGAGATGGGCAACGAGGTGCCCGCCACGCCGATGCTCTTCCTCAAGCCGAACACCGCGGTCATCGGCCCGGACGACCCGATCGTGCTGCCCACCTGGTCGGAGGAGGTCCACGTCGAGGCCGAGCTCGCCGTCGTCATCGGCAAGGTCACCCGGAACGTGCCCGCGGAGCGCGCGCTCGTGCACGTCTACGGCTTCACGGTCGCGAACGACGTCACGGCCCGCGACGTGCAGCGCGCCGAGCAGCTGTGGACGCGCGCGAAGGGCTTCGACGGGTCCTGCCCGCTCGGGCCGTGGATCGTGCCCGGCCTCGACGTCGACGACCTGCGCGTCACCGCGCGCGTCAACGGCGCCACGCGGCAGGACGGCCGGACCTCGGACATGGTGCACGGCGTGGCGGAGCTCGTCGCGTTCGCGTCGGAGGTGTTCACGCTCCTGCCGGGCGACGTCATCCTCACGGGCACGCCGGCCGGCGTCGGCGAGGTCGTGCACGGCGACGTCGTCGAGTGTGAGGTCGAGGACATCGGGGTCCTGCGCAACCCGGTCATCCGTCGCTGACGTCTAGGCTGGTCGGCCGTGACCAGTCCCTCCGCCGTCCGCGTCCGCTTCTGCCCCTCGCCGACGGGCAACCCGCACGTCGGGAACATCAGGACCTGCCTGTTCAACTGGGCGTACGCCCGGCACACCGGCGGCACGTTCGTGTTCCGGATCGAGGACACCGACGCCGCGCGCGACAGCGAGGAGAGCTACCGCCTGCTGGTCGAGGCCATGCACTGGCTCGGCATGGACTGGGACGAGGGCGTCGAGGTGGGCGGCCCGTACGGGCCGTACCGACAGTCCGAGCGGATGGGCATCTACGCCGACGTCGCGCGCCGCCTCCTCGAGGCCGGCTACGCGTACGAGTCGTTCAGCACGCCCGAGGAGGTCGAGGCCCGGCACCGCGCCGCGGGCCGCG
>JAAZAC010000272.1 GCA_012514545.1 Actinomycetales bacterium
CCGCAGGTCGTCGCCCCACACCTTCTCGACGAGCTCGGCGTCGTGCCGCCCCTCGACCCACAGTCGGCTCGCGCGCGCGACGCGGGCACGCGCCCCGGGCACCGCGACCGACCCCGACGCCGTCCGGGCGGGCCGGGCGGGACCGGCGGACGCCGCCGGGGCCGCGGGCGCGACGAGCTCCACGGGCTCGCCGTCGACCCAGAAGCCGGGCCCGAGGCCGAACGTGCGGGTGCGCCCGTGCCGGTCCTCGAGCACGACGACGTGCATGCCGCCGGACTTCTCGACGCGCACGACGACGCCCACCCAGCCGGTCTCGACGTCCTCCACCACCAGGCCCGGCTCGGCCGGGACGGGCCGGGACGCCGGCCGGCGCCGCGCCGCCCAGGGACGCGGGTCGCGCGGGTCGCGCCCGGCGAGCACGTCGGGGCCGTAGCGGTCGCCGAACGGGCTGGGTGTCGCGGGTCCGGGCACCGTGGCACTGTACGAGGCGCCGGCGCGGGTCGGCGGGATCCCGCACGGGCGCGCCGACGACGTAGGATTAGCACTCAACGGGGTCGAGTGCCACCGACGCCCGCGACCGGTGGCGAGCGAGCCGGAGGGAGGCGTGGTGAGCGAGGACCGGCGCATCGAGGTGCTCCGGGCGATCGTCGAGGACTACGTCCAGACGAGGGAGCCCGTCGGCTCGCGCGTGCTCGTCGAGCGCCACCGGCTCGGGGTCTCCCCGGCCACCATCCGCAACGACATGGCGGCGCTCGAGGAGAGCGGCTACATCACGCAGCCGCACACCTCGGCGGGCCGCGTGCCCACGGACAAGGGCTACCGCCTGTTCGTCGACCGGCTGTCCCAGATCAAGCCGCTGTCGCCCGCCGAGCAGCGCGCGATCCGGGCGTTCCTCGACGACGCGGTGGACCTGGACGACGTCGTCGACCGGGCGGTCCGGCTGCTCGCGCAGCTCACCCAGCAGGTCGCCGTCGTGCAGTACCCCTCGCTGCGGCGGACGGCCCTGCGCCACCTCGAGCTCGTGCCGATCGAGCGGGACCGGCTGCTGCTCGTCATCATCACGGAGGCGGGCCGCGTCGAGCAGCGCGTGCTCGAGGCGCCCGACGGGCTGCCCGAGCACATCATCGGGGAGCTGCGGGCGCGCCTGAACGCCACCGTCGCCGGCCGGCGGCTGGCGGACCTGCCGGAGCCGCTCGACGACACGGTGGCCCAGGCGTTCCCGGTCTCCGAGCAGGAGTTCGTGCGCCGGGTGGTCCGGCTGCTCGAGGAGACGCTCACGGAGACCACCGAGGAGCGCATCGTCATGGCCGGCACGGCCCACCTCGCGCGCAGCGGCATGGACTTCGTGCACACGATCCGCCCCGTGCTCGAGGCGCTCGAGGAGCAGGTCGTGCTCCTCAAGCTGCTCAGCGAGATGGCGGAGGACTCGGCGGGGGTCGCCGTCCGGATCGGCCACGAGAACAGGTACGAGGGCCTGACCGAGACGTCCATCGTGGCGGCGAGCTACGGGGCCGAGGGGCAGCCGCTCGCCCGGATCGGCGCACTCGGCCCGACCCGGATGGACTACCCGGGCACGATGTCGTCCGTGCGCGCGGTCGCCCGGTACCTCTCGCGGATCCTCGCCGGATGACCGGCGGCGCGCCGGCCCGTGCACGGGTCCCGATACCGGCCCGCCCCCGGGTCGCGACACCTGACCGCACCACGAGTCCTGGAGCCCAGTGAGCACCGACTACTACGCGATCCTCGGCGTCTCGCGCGACGCCTCGGCCGAGGAGATCAAGCGCGCCTACCGGCGCCTGGCCCGCCAGCTCCACCCCGACGTCGCGACCGGCGACGGGGCGGAGGAGCGGTTCAAGGAGGTCTCCCGGGCGTACGAGGTGCTCTCCAACCCCGAGAAGCGCCGGATGTACGACGCCGGGATGGACCCGGCCGCCCCGGGCGGCGGCGGCCCCGGCTTCGGCGCGGGCTTCGGCTTCCAGGACATCTTCGAGACGTTCTTCGGGGCCGGCCCGACGGCGCGGCGCGGCCCGGTCCCGCGGGCCCGCCGTGGCCAGGACGCGCTCGTGCGCCTCGACGTGGACCTCGCGGAGGCCGCGTTCGGCGCGCACCGCGAGATCCAGGTGGACACGGCCGTCGTGTGCCCGACCTGCGGCGGCACGTGCTGCCGGCCCGGCACGTCCCCGCGCACGTGCGAGGTGTGCGGCGGGCAGGGCAGCGTGCAGCGCGTGGCGCGGTCGTTCCTCGGCCAGGTGATGACGTCGAGCCCGTGCGCCGCGTGCCACGGCTTCGGCACCGTCATCCCCGACCCGTGCCCGGAGTGCTCGGGCGAGGGGCGCGTGCGGGCCCGCCGCACCCTCGCGGTCGAGGTCCCGGCCGGCGTCGAGACGGGCACGCGCATCAAGCTGCCCGGCCAGGGCGAGGTCGGCCCCGCGGGCGGCCCGCCCGGCGACGTGTACCTCGAGGTGCGCGAGCGGCCGCACCCGACGCTCGTGCGCCAGGGCGACGACCTGCACTGCTCGCTCGAGGTGCCGATGACGGCCGCCGCCCTCGGCACCGTCCTGCGCCTGGAGACGCTCGACGGCGAGCGCGAGATCGACCTTCGCCCGGGCACGCAGCCGGGCGAGGTCGTCACGTTGCGCGGCCTCGGCGTCGGGCACCTGCGCGGCGCCGGCCGCGGCGACCTGCACGTCCACATCGACGTCCAGGTGCCGACCGGCCTCGACACCGAGCAGGAGCGGCTGCTGCGCGAGCTCGCCGCCCTGCGCGGCGAGGAGCGCCCCGAGCCCCGGCTGGCCTCCGCGCAGTCCGGCGTGTTCGCCCGGCTGCGGGACTACCTCGCCGGACGCTGATGGCGACCGCCCCCGTCTTCCTCGCGGACCCGGGCCTGCTCGACGGCTACGGGCCGGGCTCGGTCTACGCGCTCGTGGGCGCGGAGGCCCGGCACGCCGGGGTGGTGCAGCGCCGCCGCCCGGGCGAGCGGATCGACGTCGTCGACGGCGCGGGCGTGCGCCTCGAGTGCGTGATCTCCGTGGTCGAGCCGGGCCGGCTCACGCTCGACGTCCTCGGCCGGCGGGAGGAGCCCGCGCCGCGGGTGCGGCTCGTGCTCGCCCAGGCGCTCGCCAAGGGGGACCGCGACGAGATGGCGATCGAGGCGGCCACGGAGGTGGGCGTCGACGAGGTGGTGCCGTGGCAGGCCGACCGATCGGTCGTGGTCTGGCGCGGCGAGCGCGCCGCGAAGAGCCGGGCCCGCTGGCTCGCCACGGTGCGCGAGGCGACGAAGCAGTCGCGGCGGTCGTGGCGGCCCGAGGTCGCCAGCCCGGCGGACACCGCCGGGCTGGCCGAGCGCATCGCGGCCGAGGTGGCGCGGGGCGGCGTGGCCGTCGTGCTGCACGGCACGGGCGCCGAGCGGCTCGCCGACGTGCCCCTCCCGCCGCCCGACGCCGGGGCCGCGGTGCTCGTCGTCGTCGGCCCGGAGGGCGGCATCGCCGCGCGCGAGCTGGACGTGCTCGTCGGGGCCGGCGCGCGGGTCGCCCGGCTGGGGCCGACCGTGCTGCGCACGTCGACGGCCGGCCCAGTGGCGCTGGCCCTCCTCGCCGAGCGGCTCGGCCGGTGGGCCTGACCGCGCGCTCCGCGGCCGTGGGGTCCGACCGCGTCAGACGACGGTGAAGGTCACCTCGACCGGGTTGTGGCGGTCGACGCCGGACTCGCCGTCCGACACGTCCGGCTCCCACACCTCGACCGTGTACTCGCCGGGCTCGAGCTCGACGGTGAACGTGTAGGGCCCGACCTCGCCGTTGGCGCCGGCCATCGTCCAGCCCTCGGCGACGACCTCGTCCGTGCCGGCGCGCAGCACGCGGTAGTTGAGCGTGGCCTCGAACGCCGTGCCCTCGCCGCTCACGGTGACCGTGGGGCCGGGCACCTCCGCGCCCGCCAGCGGCTCGGTGATCGAGTTCGGGCCGTTGACGGCGGGCTCCGGGTCGGGCGCCTCGGCGGTCTCCGTGACCTCGGGCGTCGGCTCGGGCGACGCGCTCGGCTCCTCGCTGACCGTGGGCTCGTCGGCCGGCTCGGGCTCGCCCGTCCGGCAGCCCGCCAGGCCCGCGCCGAGCAGGGCGACGGCGACGCCGACCGCGGCGAGGCGCCGCGCCCTCCGCATCGTGCTCGAACGCATGGCCGACTCCTTCCGCTCTCCCCGCATCCTCGCAGGTCGACGGCCGCGCCCGGCACTACCCTGTCGGCATGTCTTCCGCGGAGAACCGGCTGAGCGTGCCGGACTGCCTCTTCTGTCGGATCGTCGCCGGCGAGGTGCCCGCCGACGTCGTCGCCTCCACCGAGCGCGCCGTGGCCTTCCGGGACATCAACCCGCAGGCGCCGGTGCACGTCCTCGTCGTGCCCCGCGACCACCACGCCGACGTCACGCAGCTCGCGGCCGTCGACCCGGGCCTGCTGGCCGACGTCGTCGCCCTCGCCGACGAGGTCGCCCAGGAGCACGCGGGCGGCCAGTTCCGCCTCGTGTTCAACACCGGCGCCGAGGCCGGGCAGTCGGTGTTCCACGTGCACGGGCACGTCATCGGGGGCCGCCGCCTCGGGTGGTCGCCGGCCTGACCCGGCGGTCGGCGGAGGGCCCCGTCTACGATGGGGAGCGCCCATCCGCACAGTGAGGAGACCAGCGGCCACCGCGCCGTTCCCATGGCCGAGACCACCTCCCGCCGCGGCGCCGCGCTCGGGCCCGGCGACGTCGAGCACCGCATCATCGTCCCCGCGCACCTGCCCGCCGTGACCGTCCTCGGTCCCGGCGACGAGGTCCTCCGCGCCGTCGAGGCCGGCTTCCCGGCCGTCCGCATCCACGCGCGCGGCGACCAGATCACGCTCCAGGGCCCGCCGTCGGAGGTCGGGCTCGTCACCCGGCTGCTCGACGAGCTGCTCGAGGTGGCCTCCGCGGGCGCGCCCCTGACGGCGGACGTCGTGACCCGCTCGGTCCGGATGCTCACCGCGGCCACCGGCGCGCGGCCGGCCGAGGTGCTCACGCACAACATCCTGTCGAGCCGCGGCCGCACGATCCGGCCGAAGACCGTCGGGCAGAAGCGCTACGTCGACGCCATCGACCAGCACACGATCACGTTCGGCATCGGCCCCGCCGGCACGGGCAAGACCTACCTGGCGATGGCCAAGGCCGTGCAGGCCCTCCAGGCGAAGCAGGTGAACCGGATCCTGCTCACCCGGCCCGCGGTCGAGGCCGGCGAGCGGCTCGGCTTCCTGCCGGGCACCCTGACCGACAAGATCGACCCCTACCTGCGCCCGCTGTACGACGCGCTGCACGACATGCTCGACCCCGACTCCATCCCCAAGCTCATGGCCGCCGGCACGATCGAGGTCGCCCCGCTGGCCTACATGCGCGGGCGCACGCTCAACGAC
>JAAZAC010000273.1 GCA_012514545.1 Actinomycetales bacterium
CGCCAGCGACGGGTCGCCGTACGCGGGCCCGCCAGCGCGGAACGGCACCGCGACGAGGTCCTGGTCGGCCAGCCACGCGAGGGTCTCGGCGCGCGTGGGGCCGAACTCCGTGCCGTACACGTCGCGGAACCGCGGCTTGTCCGTGGGCAGGTCGTCCCCGATGCGCATGCAGTCGGGGTCGCGGCGGCGCATGTAGTCCTCGGGGTAGTTGACCGCGAGGCCGTTCTTGCAGCGCACCACCGTCGCCTCGGTGACGGTGCGGTCGCCGACGGCGTAGTCCACGCTGAACCGCGGGCCGCCCTCCGGCCCGAGCGCGAGCTCGTACAGCTCCGCGCGCGAGGCGGGCACCGTGAGGCTGCGGGCGCCGTCGACGACGGCGCGGACGTCGTCGGGCAGGGTCACGCTCGCCAGGCGTGGGGACACGTCGTGCTCCTTGCTGGGTCCGAAGGCCCGTCCGCGGGGTGTCCGAGGTGCCGCCCAGCGCGCCGTCGGACCGGAAGCAGCACTCCGCTCGACCGGATCATCGCCTGACCCGGCCCTGGCATTGTGGGACCTTCGGGGGCGGAGGCGCCCACATCTCGGCGCACTCGTCTCGGAAAGCGAGACGGCGCGCGGGGGTCGGCGCCCGCGGGCGCGTCAGGCGAACCGGCTCGGGTCGCCCGCGCCCACCCGCGTGACCTCGGGGTAGCCCTCGGACCAGTCGACGACCGTCGTCGGCTCCGTGCCGCAGTCGCCCGCGTCGATGACGACGTCGACGACGTGGTCGAGCGCCTCCTTGATCGTCCAGCCGTCCGTGAGCGGCTCCTCCTCGCCGGGCAGCAGGAGGCTCGACGACAGCAGCGGCTCGCCCAGCGCGCGGACGAGCGCGGCCGCGACCGGGTGGTCGACGATCCGCACGCCCACCGTCCGCTTGCGCGGGTGGGCCAGGCGGCGCGGGACGTCCTTGGTGGCCGGGAGGATGAACGTGTACGGCCCGGGCGTGGCCGCCTTGATCGCGCGGAACGCCGAGTTGTCGAGGATGACGTACTGGCCGACCTGCGCGAAGTCGGCGCAGACGAGCGTGAAGTGGTGCCGCTCGTCGAGGTGCCGGATGCGCCGGATGCGGTCCGCGGCGTCGTGGCTGCCCATCGCCGCGCCGAGCGCGTAGCACGAGTCGGTCGGGTAGGCGACGAGCGCGCCGTCGCGCAGGAGTGCGGCCGTCTGCTCGATCGCCCGCGGCTGCGGGTCGTGCGGGTGGACGTCGAGGTAGCGGGCCATGGTTCGAGCGTAGGTCGCCCCCGGCCCCGCGGTCCGATGACCCACGGGCCGGCGGTTGCGCGGCCGCCGGCCCGTGGGCCCCGCCGGGGTTCAGTCCCCGGAGGCTGCGGGGGCGGTCACCTCGCCGCCACGACGGCGGGCGTCGCCGACTCGCCCATCCAGTCGGCGACGGCGGCCGTGATCGCGTCGCTGTTCTGGTAGGTCAGGAGCCCGACGAGGACGGCGATCGTCGTGCGGGCGGCGGCGGCGCGCCAGCGCGCGGCGGGCGCGGGGCCGGCCGGCGCCGGGACCTCGGCCGCGGGCCGCGCGGAGAAGTACGCGGCGCCGTCGCCCGGTCCGGTGGCGTCCCACGTGCGCGGGGCGATCGCGCCGGGCGTGTCCAGCTCGGACCACGCCGGCGGGAGGCTGTAGCCCGGGAGGTCCGCGGGCAGCCAGGCGACCTCGAGGCCGGCCGGGGCGGCGGGCGAGGTCTGCTGCGGGACGACGGCGGCGGGCTGGGCCGCGCCCGGCACGGCCGCGACGGCGGCGGCGGTCCCGAGCACGGCGCCCATGGCGGCCTCCGCGGCGACCCCGGCGGCC
>JAAZAC010000274.1 GCA_012514545.1 Actinomycetales bacterium
ATCTCGGTGGTCGCGGTGGCGCCGAGGCGCTCGGTGCCGAACGGGTCGGTCGCCGCGCCCTCGAAGGTGGTGCGCAGCGTCACCGGGCGGGTGACCCCGCGGATGGTGAGCTCGCCGTCGATGAGGAAGTCCTCGCCGTCGGCCCGGACGGCCGTGGAGCGGAACTCCCAGGTCGGGTG
The DNA here is from genome assembly GCA_012514545.1 of Actinomycetales bacterium. GTDB lineage: Bacteria > Actinomycetota > Actinomycetes > Actinomycetales > Cellulomonadaceae > Actinotalea. The sequence goes on from JAAZAC010000274.1 coordinate 180, forward strand.
GGCGTCGGTCTCGAAGAAGTCGGCGCTGCGCAGGTGCGCGTCACGCTTGGCGTCCTTGGTGTCGACGGTGGCCGGGTCGAGCGTCGCGACGACGGAGCTCGCCTCGAGCGTGTCGCCGATGACGATCTCGCCGTGGGTGATGTCGACGGTGCCGTGGACCTTGGAGATGCCGGCGTGCCGCACGCTGAACCCCGCCCGGCTGTGCGACGTCTCGACGACCCAGGTCCCGGGGCGGACGGCGGGCGGCAGGGCGGTGGTGGTCGTGGTCGTCATGTGTCTCGGCTCTCCCTGATCATTTGTTGAAGCATCAATTAAGTAGTTGACAGTTGTACTACAGTGGGCGACGGTCGGCAAGCCGTGAGCAGGGGAGGTGTCGCATGACACAGGCCGAGCGCGAGCCCGACGACGTCCTCTGGCTGTCGGCGGAGCAGCAGCGCCACTGGCGCGCCGTCATCCTCGGCACCGCGCGGCTCACCGAGGCGCTGAGCCGCCAGCTCGAGCGCGACGCCGGGCTGTCCCTGAGCGAGTACGAGATCCTCGTGCGGCTGTCCGAGGCCGCCGACCGGACCCTGCGCATGTCCGAGCTCGCCGCGGCGGTGGTGCACTCGCGTAGCCGGCTCACGCACGCCGTCGGGCGGCTGGAGCAGCGCGGCCTCGTCGCGCGCCGGCCGTGCCCCGAGGACCGGCGCGGGGTCAACTGCGTCATGACCGACGAGGGCTACGCGGTGCTCGAGGCCGCCGCGCCCGGGCACGTCCGCGAGGTCCGGGCCCAGCTCGTCGACCGGCTCACCGACGAGGAGTTCCGCGCGCTCGGCGCCGCGATGGCGAAGGTCGCCCCCGACGCGGAGCCCGGCGCCTGAGCCCCGCTCCCCGCGCAGAGTGGAACGTTCTGCCGGCAACTCGTTCCACTCTGGCCCCTAGGCCCGCGGATCGTTCCACTCTGCGGAGGTGGGAGGTGGCGAGTGGCGGGGGTGGCGAGTGGCGGAGGTGGCGAGTGGCGGAGGTGGCGAGTGGCGGAGGTGGCGGGTCGCGGGGTGCGGGCGCGGGCGCGGGCACCGCTGTCCGTAAGGGACACTGGCCCCATGGTCGAGACCCCACTCGTGACGACGGTGCACCTGCTGCGCCACGGCGAGGTCCACAACCCCGACGGCATCCTCTACGGCCGGCTCGACGGCTACCGCCTGTCAGAGCGCGGCCGCGCCATGGCCCGGCGCGTCGCCGAGCACCTCGGCGGCCGGGGGGAGGCCGCCGCGAGCGGGCCGCGCCGCGACGTCGTGCACGTCGTCGCCTCGCCGCTGGAGCGCGCGCAGGAGACGGCCGCGCCCATCGCGGCGGAGTTCGGGCTCGAGGTCGCGACCGACCCGCGCTTCCTCGAGGCGGAGAACCACTTCGAGGGCCTGACCTTCGGCGTCGGCGACGGGTCGCTGCGCCGCCCCCGGCACTGGCGCCACCTGTGGAACCCGTTCCGGCCGTCGTGGGGCGAGCCGTACACCCAGCAGGTCGCGCGCATGCTCGCCGGCATCGCCGAGGCGCGGCGCGCGGCCGCCGGGCACGAGGCCGTCGTCGTGAGCCACCAGCTCCCGATCTGGGTGACGCGCTGCGCGCTCGAGGGGCGCCGCCTGTGGCACGACCCGCGGCGGCGCGAGTGCAGCCTCGCCTCCCTCACGTCCCTGCGGTTCGAGGGCGAGCGGCTCGTCGCCATCGAGTACCGCGAGCCCGCGGCGGACCTCCTCGCGGACGCGAGCCAGGTGCCCGGGGCGTGACCGTGCGGCGGCCGGCGGCGCGGCTCGGCGCGGCCCTCGCGGGCCTCGCGCTCGTCGCCGCGTGCACGCCGACGGTCGGCGGCGGCTGGGACGAGGAGGGCGCCCGGACCGGCTACGTCTCCGGCGACCGGTCGGTCACCACGTGGGAGCCCGGCGACCGGCGCGGGCCCGTCGAGATCAGCGGCACCGACTACGACGGCGGCCGGGTGGACGTCGCGGACTGGCGGGGCGACGTCGTCGTGCTCAACACCTGGTACGCGCAGTGCCCGCCCTGCCGCGCGGAGGCGCCGGACCTCGTGGCGCTCGCCGAGGACTACGCCGACCGGGGCGTGCACGTCCTGGGCATCAACTCCACCGACGACGCCGGCGCCGCCCTCGCGTTCGAGCGCACCTTCGCGGTCCCGTACCCCTCGCTGCACGACGCCGACGGCACCGCGATCGCCGCGCTGCAGGGGGTCGTGCCCGTGCAGGCGGTGCCGACGACGGTGGTGCTCGACGCCGACGGGCGGGTCGCCGCGCGCGTGCTCGGGGTGGTGGACCCGTCGACGCTGCGCGCCGTCGTCGACGACCTGCTGGCCGAGCGGGACGGCGCCGCGTGATCCTCACCGGTGGTGCGCTCGCCTCGATCGGCGACACCGTCCAGGCGACGGTCCTCGGCGGCTCGATGCTCGCCGCGCTGCCGCTCGCCGCGCTCGCCGGGCTGGTGTCGTTCGCGTCGCCGTGCGTGCTGCCGCTCGTGCCCGGGTACCTGGGGTACGTGTCCGGGATGGTCGGGGCGCGCGCCGGCGTGGGCGGCTCGGGGGGCTCGGGCGGTTCGGGGGGCTCGGGCGGCTCGGACGCCGACGGCGGGGTGCGGGCCCTGCGGGCCGGTCGCCGCCGCACGGTGGCCGGCGTGGCGCTGTTCGTCGCGGGCTTCACCGTGGTGTTCGTCGCGTTCGGCGTCCTCGCCGGGTCCCTCGGCGGGGCGCTCGTCCGGTGGCAGGACGAGCTGGTGCGCGTGCTCGGCGTCGTCGTGGTGCTCATGGGGTTGGTGTTCATCGGGTGGGTGCCGTTCGCGCAGCGGACCGCGCGGCTGCGGCTCGCGCCGCGCGCCGGGCTGTGGGGGGCGCCGCTGCTCGGCGTGGTGTTCGGGCTCGGCTGGACGCCGTGCATCGGGCCCACGCTCGTCGCCGTCTACACGCTCGCGCTCGACGAGGGCAGCGCCGCGCGCGGGGCCGCGCTGTCGGTCGCGTACTGCGTCGGGCTGGGGCTGCCGTTCCTGCTGCTGGCGCTCGGCCTCGACCGGTCCGCCGGGGCGTTCGGGTTCCTGCGTCGGCACCGGCTGGCGATCATGCGCGTCGGCGGGGCGATCCTCGTCGTCGTCGGCCTGGCGCTGGTGACCGGGCTGTGGGGGCGGTTCACGGGCGCGCTGCAGGGGGTCGTCGGCGGGTTCGAGACGGTGGTGTGATGCCGACCGACCTCGTGGACGCGATGAGCCCGGCGACCGCGCCGCCCGGGCTGCCGCGGCTCGGCGCCGCCGGCTGGCTGCGCTGGGTCTGGCGGCAGCTGACGAGCATGCGGGTCGCGCTCATGCTGCTGACCCTGCTCGCCGTCGTCGCCGTGCCGGGCTCCCTGCTGCCGCAGCGGCCGCAGGACCCGGCGGCGGTCGCGCGCTGGATCGCGGAGAACCCCGGGGCCGGCGCGTGGCTCGACCGGCTGGGGTTCTTCGACGTGTTCGCGTCGCCGTGGTTCTCCGCGGTGTACCTGCTGCTGTTCGCCTCGCTCGTGGGCTGCATCGTGCCGCGCATCGCCGCGCACGCCCGCGCCCTGCGGGCAGCTCCGCCCCGCGCGCCCCGGCGGTTCGAGCGGTTCGCCGTCCGCGACGAGGTGGTCACGACGGCGTCGGCCGACGACGTGCTCGCCGCCGCCCGCGCCGCGCTCGCCGGGCCGGTGCGCCGCCTGCCCCGGTTCCGGGTGGTCGAGGGCGTCGAGGACTCGGGCACCCGCACGCTCAGCGCCGAGCGCGGCTACCTGCGCGAGACCGGGAACCTGCTCTTCCACCTCGCGCTCGTCGCGCTGCTCGTCGCGGTCGCCGTCGGGCAGCTCTTCCACTACCGCGGGCAGGCGATCGTCGTGGAGGGCCGCGGGTTCGCCAACTCCGTCACCGACTACGACACCTTCGTCGCGGGCACCGCGTTCGACCCGGGCTCGCTCGTGCCGTTCACGCTCACGCTCGACGAGATGGTCGCCGAGTTCGCGCCCGACGGGCGGCCCGTCGAGTTCCGGGCGGCCGTCACCGTGCGCGAGCCGGGCGCCCACCCGGCGCCGCGGCCCGCCGTCGTGCGCCTCAACGACCCCCTCGAGATCGGGGGCGCGAAGGTCTACCTCCAGGGCAACGGGTACGCGCCCGAGGTCACGGTGCGCGACGCCGCGGGCGAGGTGGCGTTCGCGGGCGCGGTGCCATTCCTGCCGGAGGACGACGTGTACACGTCGCGGGGCGTGATCAAGGTGCCGGACGTGTCGACCGGGGACCAGCTCGGCCTCGTCGGGTACCTGCTGCCGACGGCCGTCGTCGGCGAGATGGGGGCGGCGTCCGTGCACCCGGACCCGGCCGCGCCGCTGCTCGTGCTCACGCTGTGGCGCGGCGACCTCGGCCTCGACACCGGCGTGCCGCAGAACGTCTACGAGCTGGACACCGCGCGGATGACCCAGGTGCTCGAGGCCGACGGGACGCCGACGACGATCCTCGTGCAGCCGGGCGAGACCGTGGAGCTGCCGGACGGGCTCGGCACGCTCACGTGGGACGGCCTGCCCCGGTTCGCCGCGCTCGACCTGCGGCACGACCCGGCCCTGGGCGGCGTGCTGGCCGGCGCGATCGCGGCGCTCGTGGGGCTGGGCCTGTCGCTGTTCACGCCGCGGCGCCGCATCTGGGTGCGGGCGACCGAGGTGAGCGGGACCGGGGTGCGCGAGGCCGGCGTGGGCGGGACCGGGGTGCGCGAGGGTGGCCCGGGGCAGCGCACGGTCGTGGGCCTCGCGGGCCTCGCGCGCGGGGACGACCTAGGGTTGCCCGCAGAGCTCGCGCGCGTGGCCGACGCGGTCCGGGCGCTGGGGGAGGCGGCGGCGGTGGTCGCCGGGGACGTGGGGTCCGCCGGGGACGGCACCGCGCCGCAGCGGTCCGCGGGGGCGCGCGACGACGAGGGGAGAGGCGATGGGCCTGGGTGAGCTGAGCACCGTCCTGGTCTGGGGCGCGGCGACGGCGTACGCGGTCGCCTTCGTGGCGTTCGCGGTGGACCTGGCCCGGCTCGCGGACGCGCGTGCCGGCGGGCGGGCCGCGGGGGGCGCGTCCGCCGTCGGGGGCGACGAGGGCGCCGTCGAGGGCGCGGACGTCGCGGCCGCGGACCGCGAGAGCGTGACGGTGGCGGCGGGCCCCCGGCCGGGCCGCGCCGCCCCGGGCGCCGGGTTCGCCCCGCCCGCCACGGCGGGTGGCGACGCGACGGCGCGCGGCGAGGGTCGCCGTCGGGCCGCGGGGATCGCGATGGCGGTCACCGTGCTCGGCCTGGCGCTGCACCTCGCTGGGGTCGTGCTGCGGGGCGTGGCGGCGGGCCGCGTGCCGTGGGCCAACATGTACGAGTTCACGCTGGTCGGGTCGCTGGTGGCGGTCGCGACGTTCGTGGCCCTGACGCGCTGGCGGGACGTGCGGTTCCTCGGCGCGATCGTGCTGGGCCTCGCGGTGCTGGCGCTGGGGCTCGCGCTGGCCGTGTTCTACCTGCCGGCGGACCCGGTGCGGCCGATCCTGCAGAGCTACTGGCTGGTCATCCACGTCTCGATCGCGACGATCGCGTCCGGGCTGTTCACGGTGTCGTTCGCGGCGAGCGCGCTCCAGCTCCTCAAGGACTCCCGCGACGCCGGGTCGCCGCGCGTGGGCGGGCCGCGGTGGCGGATGCTCGACGCGCTGCCGCCGACGGCGGACCTCGAGGCGCTCGCGTTCCGCATCACCGCCGTCGGGTTCGTGCTGTGGACCTTCACGATCATGGCCGGCGCGATCTGGGCCGAGCACTCCTGGGGCCGGTACTGGGGCTGGGACCCGAAGGAGACGTGGTCGTTCGTCGTCTGGTTGGTCTACGCCGCCTACCTGCACGCGCGCACGACGGCGGGGTGGTCGGGCCGGCGAGCGGCGTGGTTCGTCGTCGTCGGGTACGCCACCGTGCTGTTCAACTTCACGGGCGTGAACCTGTTCTTCCAGGGCAAGCACACGTACGCCGAGCTGTGAGGCTCGCGGAGCTGTGAGGTACGCCCGGGGGGCGTGAGACGTTCGGGTGATTCCTCGCGAACCGCCCCCGCAAGATCACTCGTGGGCCTACGGTGTGGCGCATGGTCGCGGGGGGCGCTCGCGCCACGCCTGCAGGGGACCTGAGCGACGCACTGGCGGTCCTCTGG
>JAAZAC010000034.1 GCA_012514545.1 Actinomycetales bacterium
CTCCGCCGACGGCGCCGCGCCCTCGGCCCCCTCCTCGCCCTCGGGCTCGTGGTGCGCGGCCTGCTCGTGCGCGTGCGCCGCGGCGGCCGCGATGGTCGCGAGCGTCGCCTTCACGGCCTCGCGCGCCTCGGGCAGCACGGGCACGACCGGCACGGCGCCGGCCGCGGCTGCCCCGGAGGCGCGCTTGCGGCGTGCCTTCTTCGGCTCGGCCTCGACGGCCGCGGCGTCGCCGTTGCGCGTCACGGGCTCGCTGTGGATGAGGTAGCCCCGGCCGCCGCAGTGCGGGCACTGCTCGCTGAACGCCTCGAGCAGCCCCTGGCCCACGCGCTTGCGGGTCATCTGGACGAGCCCGAGCGAGGTGACCTCCGCCACCTGGTGCTTGGTCCGGTCGCGGCCCAGGCACTCGACGAGCCGGCGGAGCACGAGGTCGCGGTTCGACTCGAGCACCATGTCGATGAAGTCGATGACGATGATCCCGCCGATGTCGCGCAGCCGGAGCTGGCGGACGATCTCCTCCGCCGCCTCGAGGTTGTTCCGCGTGACGGTCTCCTCGAGCGTGCCGCCCGAGCCGGTGAACTTGCCCGTGTTGACGTCGATGACGGTCATCGCCTCGGTGCGGTCGATGACGAGCGAGCCGCCCGACGGCAGCCACACCTTGCGCTCCATGCCCTTGGCGAGCTGCTCCTCGATGCGGTGCGCCGCGAAGACGTCCGTGGGCTCCGACCAGCGCTGGAGCTTGCCGACGAGGTCAGGCGCCATCGTGGCGACGTAGTCGGAGATCGTCGCCCACGCGTCCTCGCCCTGGACGACCAGGGCGCCGAAGTCGTCGTTGAACACGTCGCGCACGACGCGGATCGCGAGGTCGGGCTCGCCCTGGAGCAGCGCCGGCGGGGACGCCGTGGCCGCCTTCTTCTGGATGGCGGCCCACTGCTCCTGGAGGCGCTCGACGTCGCGGCGCAGCTCGTCGTCGGACGCGCCCTCCGCCGCCGTCCGGACGATGACGCCGGCGTCGTCGGGCACGATCTCGCGGAGGATCTTCTTCAGCCGCGCGCGCTCGTTCTCGGGCAGCTTGCGCGAGATCCCGGTCATCCCGCCGCCCGGCACGTACACGAGGTAGCGGCCGGCGAGGGTGATCTGGCTCGTCAGGCGCGCGCCCTTGTGGCCGACCGGCTCCTTCGTCACCTGCACGAGCACCGGGTCGCCGGACTTCAGCGCCTGCTCGATCCGGCGCGGCTGGCCCTCGAGCCCGGCCGCGTCCCAGTTGACCTCGCCCGCGTAGAGGACGGCGTTGCGGCCCTTGCCGATGTCGACGAAGGCGGCCTCCATGCTCGGCAGCACGTTCTGCACGCGGCCGAGATAGACGTTGCCGGCCATGGGCGCCTGGCTCTGCTGCGACGCCCGGGAGACGTAGTGCTCGACGAGCACGCCGTCCTCGAGGATCGCGATCTGCACGCGCCCGGCGTGCTCGCGGACCACCATCGTCCGCTCGACGGACTCGCGGCGGGCCAGGAACTCGGCCTCGGTGATGACCGCCCGACGGCGGCCCGCGTCGCGGCCCTCGCGGCGCCGCTGGCGCTTGGCCTCCAGGCGCGTGGAGCCCTTGAGGGCCGTGACCTCGTCGGCGCGCGACCGCGACCGCGTGGCCTCGCCGTCCCCGGCGGCTCCGGACTCGCCGCCGCCGCGCGACCGCCGCCGACGGCGCCGCCGCCGGCTCGTCGACCCGCCCTCGCCGGGCTCGGTGGTCTCGCCGGCCTCGCCGGCCTCCCCGGTCTCGGTGGTCTCGGTGGTCTCGGTGGGGACGCCGGGCTCGGCGGCCTCGCCCTCCTCGCCGGCGGCGTCCGCGGTCGTCCCGCCCTCGGTCGCCTCGGCCTCGGTCGCCCCGGCCTCGTCGGCGGGGGCATCCTGCTCGTCGCCGGCGGCGCGCTCACCGGAGCGTCCGCGCCGGCCCCGCCCGCCCCGACGGCGCCGCCGCCGCGGGCCCTCGTGGCCCTCGTGCGTCTCGGCGCCCTCCTGCGCGGCGGGCTCCTGCGCGGCGGGCTCCTGCGCGGCGGGCTCCTCGCCCTCGGGCTCCTCGGCCGGGGCGGACGTCTCGGCCTCGTGCTCGGCAGGCCGCGGCGGGCCGGCCGGCGCCTCGGCGCGCCGCCGGCGCGGGCGCGCGGCGGTCGGCTCGGGCGCCTGGAAGAGCAGGGCCGTGGTGGCCAGGCGTGGCGCGCCGCCGACCTCGACGCTCGGCGTCGCGGCGTCCGCCTCGGGCGCGGCCTCCGCGCCGGGCGCCGCCTCCGGTGCGGCGGCCTTCGCCGCGCGGGTCCGCGAGGACGCGGTTCGGCGGCGGGTGGTGGGCGCCTTCCCGGCTGCAGGCTTCTCGACGGAGGCCTTCTCCTCGGTGGCCTCCTCGGCCGGCGCCTTCTCCGCGGCCTCCCCCGACGGCGCCGCGGCGCGGGCGCGCGAGCGGCGCTTCGCGGGGGCGGGCCGGTCGGCCGGGGCCTCCGCGGCCCCCTCGGCTGCGGTCGGCTCCGCGGGCTCGGCCGACGTCGCGGTCTCGGCCGGCTCGGCGGGCGCGGCGGCCCGGGACCGCCGTGCGCGCGGCGCCCGCGCCGGGGTCGTCGGTGCCTCAGCGGTCTTCGCCGGTCCCGTGGTCTCGGCCGCGTTCTCGGCCGTGGTCTCGCCGGCGGTCTCCGCGGGGCGCCGCCGTCGGCGCGGGGCCGCTGGGGTGGTGGGTGCGTTCTCGGCGTCGTTGGTGTGCGCCTGCTCGCCGGCGGCGTCGCCGCCGGTCGTGGTCTCGTCCGTCACGAGGGCTCCAGGCCCGCTGGCCGCCACACTCTCGGCCGGTGGGCGTATCGGTCGTCGCTCGCGCCTCGCGCGGCGGCGGAAGTCGTCGGTGCCCGGGACGGGTTGGCGTCACCGGCGCCCGCCGGAGGTGTCGACGGCGGCGCCAGGCGATCGCGGACCACGGCCCGGAACGTCTGTGGCGAACGGGGCGGTGTGGCGCCCCCTTCGGCCGCGGTCAGTATCGCACAGGGAGCGCCACGCGGCGCCCGACGTCCACCGGGTGTCGCGCCGCGGTGCGCCGCCGCCACGAACTGACAGGTCGTCAGCAAACGGGACTTTCGTCCTACGTCCGCCTGGGACCTCCTTCCTAGCGTGACCAGCAGCCGACGGGCCGTCGGCGTCGCACCGGAGGAACGCCCATGGATGCCCTCGACCTCGCGCGCTGGCAGTTCGGCATCACGACCGTCTACCACTTCATCTTCGTGCCGCTGACGATCGGCCTGTCGCCGCTCGTCGCGATCATGCAGACGATCTGGGTGCGCACCGGCGACGAGCGGTGGCTCCGGCTCACGAAGTTCTTCGGCAAGCTCCTGCTCATCAACTTCGCGATCGGCGTCGCGACGGGCATCGTGCAGGAGTTCCAGTTCGGCATGAACTGGAGCGAGTACTCGCGGTTCGTCGGCGACGTGTTCGGCGCCCCGCTCGCGATGGAGGCGCTCGCCGCGTTCTTCATCGAGTCGACGTTCCTCGGCCTGTGGATCTTCGGCTGGGACCGCCTGCCGAAGCGGATCCACCTCGCGTGCATCTGGCTCGTCGCCATCGCGACGAACCTCTCGGCGTACTTCATCCTCGCCGCCAACTCGTGGATGCAGCACCCGGTCGGCACCGTCTTCAACGAGGAGACCGGGCGCGCCGAGATGGTCGACATCGGCGCCGTCCTCACGAACGTCACCCTGCTCGCGGCCTTCCCGCACACGATCGCCGCCGCGTTCCTCACGGCCGGCACGTTCGTCGCGGGCATCGCCGCCTGGTGGATGGTCCGCTCGCTGCGCCGCGGGGACGAGACCACCGCCCGCGACGTCTACCGGCCCGCCGTCGTGCTGGGCACCGTGGTCATGCTCGTCTCGGGCGTCGGCGTCGCGCTGAGCGGCGACTGGCAGGCCAAGCTCATGTACGACCAGCAGCCGATGAAGATGTCCAGCGCCGAGGCGCTGTGCGTCGGCGAGAACGGCGCGTCGTTCTCGGTCCTGACGATCGGCGACCTGTCGAGCAACGAGTGCGGCGACACGAGCACGATCATCGCCATCCCCGGCCTGACCAGCTTCCTCGCCAAGGGCGACTTCGACGCGTACGTGCCGGGCGTCAACGAGCTGCAGGAGCGCGCGGAGGAGCTGTACGGCGAGGGCGTCGACTACCGGCCGGACCTCTTCGTCACGTACTGGAGCTTCCGGCTGATGATCGGCCTCGGCCTCGGCAGCGCGGCGCTCGCCGCCGCGGCGCTGTGGTACCTGCGCCGCGGCCGGGTGACGGACAAGGGCTGGTTCGCGCGCCTCGGCGTGCTCGCCATCCCGACGCCGTTCCTCGCCGCGTCGTTCGGCTGGATCTTCACGGAGATGGGCCGCCAGCCGTGGGTCGTCGCGCCGAACCCGAACCCGACGGGCGTCGACGGCGTGTGGATGCGCACCGCGCGCGGCGTGTCGACGTCGGTCAGCGGGGGCACGGTGCTCACCTCCCTCGTCGCGTTCACGCTCCTGTACGGCGTGCTCGCCGTCGTCTGGTTCCGCCTCATGAAGCGCTACGCCGCGGCCGGCGTGGCGGACAGCGAGATCGACCCCAGCCCCGAGGCCCGCGCCGCGGCGCCGAGCGAGGGCGACGGGCCGTTGTCGTTCGCGTACTGAGCTCGAGATCGTGGACTGAGAGGGGTCGACCGTGGAGCTGTCGGACGTCTGGTTCGTCCTCATCGCGGTGCTCTGGACGGGGTACCTCGTGCTCGAGGGGTTCGACTTCGGCGTCGGGATGCTGGTGCCCGTGCTCGGCCGCGACGAGACCGACCGGCGCGTGATGATCAACACCATCGGCCCGGTGTGGGACGGCAACGAGGTGTGGCTGCTCACCGCGGGCGGCGCGACCTTCGCCGCCTTCCCCGAGTGGTACGCCTCGATGTTCTCGGGCTTCTACCTCGCGCTCCTGCTCATCCTGCTGGCCCTCATCGTGCGCATCGTCGCCTTCGAGTGGCGGGGCAAGATCGACGACGCCGCGTGGCGGCGCCGGTTCGACGTCGCGCTCATCGTCGGCTCCTGGGTGCCGGCCGTGCTGTGGGGCGTCGCGTTCGGCAACCTCGTGCGCGGGGTCGCCCTCGACGCCGACCACCAGTACGTGGGCTCGTTCGGCGACCTGCTCAACCCGTTCGCCCTGCTCGGCGGCGCGACGACGGCGCTCATCTTCCTCACGCACGGCGCCGTCTTCCTCGCGCTGAAGACCGACGGCGACATCCGGCACCGCGCCGCGCGGCTCGCGGAGCGCGGCGCCGTGGCGACCCTCGTCGTGGCCGGCGCGTTCGCCGTCTGGACGCAGGTCGCCTACTCGGTGACCTGGACGTGGGCCGCGACCACCCTCGCGGCGGCCGCGCTCGTCGGCCTCGTGGTCGCGACCCGCCTGCGGCGGGAGGGCTGGGCGTTCATCGCGTCCGCCGTCGCGATCGTGGGCGCCGTCGTGCTGATCTTCGGCTCGCTGTACCCGGACGTCATGCCCGCGCTCGACCCGGCGAACTCGCTCACGGTCGACAACGCGTCGTCGACGGACTACACCCTGACGATCATGACGTGGGTGGCCGCGATCCTGACCCCGTTCGTCCTCGCCTACCAGGGCTGGACGTACTGGGTCTTCCGCAAGCGGCTCACGGCCGAGCACATCCCGCCGCACGCCGGGCTGACGTTCAGCGGGTCGGTCTCCTGAGACCTCTCGACCCGCGGCTCCTCCGGCGGGCCCGCGCCGCCCGCCGGTACGTCGTCCTCACCGCCGGGCTCGGCGTCGTCACCGCCGGGCTCGTCATCGCGCAGGCGCTGCTGCTCGCCGCCGCCCTGGCGCCCGTCGTCGACCGGACCGCCGACTGGCCCGACGTCGCCCCGCTCGTCGGCTGGCTCGCCGTCGTCGTAGCCCTGCGGGTGCTCGCGACCGGCGTGCAGGAGCGGTACGCGCACCGCGCGGCCACGCGTGCCGTCGCGGAGCTGCGCGCCCAGGTGCTCGCGCACGCCGCCGCGCTCGGCCCCCGGTGGGGGGCGGCGCACGGGGGCGAGGCGGCGACGCTGCTCACGCGCGGCCTCGACGCGCTCGAGCCCTACTTCGTCCGGTACCTGCCGCAGCTCCTGCTCGCGGTCACCGTGACGCCGGGCGCGCTGGCCGTGGTGCTGGGGCTCGACTGGGTGGCCGCCGTGACGATCGCGGTGACACTCCCGCTCGTGCCGCTGTTCATGTGGCTCATCGGGCTCGTGACCGCGGGGTACGCCGAGCGGCGCCTGGCCACGATGACGCGCCTCGGCCACCAGGTGCTCGACCTCGTCGCGGGCATCCCGACGCTCCAGGCGCTGGGGCGGCACCGCGGCCCCGCGGCCCGGGTCCGCGAGCTCGGCGACGCGCACCGGCGCGCCACGATGGGCACCCTGCGGGTCGCGTTCCTCTCCGGCATGGTGCTCGAGCTGCTGACCACGCTCTCGGTCGCGCTCGTCGCCGTCGGCGTGGGTCTGCGACTCGTGCACGGCGGGCTCGACCTGCGCACGGGGCTGGCGGTCCTCGTGCTCGCCCCGGAGGTCTACCTGCCGCTGCGGCAGGTCGGCGCGCACTTCCACGCCTCCGCCGACGGCGTGGCGGCCGCCGAGCGCGCGTTCGCGATCCTCGACGAGCCCGCGCCGCCCTCGGGCGACCGGCCCGCGCCGGACCTCGCCCGGACCACCGTCCGGCTGCGCGGCGTCGGCGTCGTCGCGCCGGACCGCGCGCGCGTGGCGCCCGCCGGGCTCGACCTCGAGCTGCGGCCCGGCCGCGTCGTGGCCCTCGCGGGGCCCAACGGCGCCGGCAAGTCCACGGCCGTCCTCACGCTGCTCGGCCTCCTCGCCCCGGACGAGGGCGACGTCGTCCTCGAGCCCGCGGACGGCCCACCCCTCCCCCTCGCCGAGGTGGACCTCGCGGGCTGGTGGCGGCAGATCTCCTGGGTGCCGCAGCGGCCGGTGCAGGAGCCCGCGACGGTGCGCGACGCCGTCGACCCGACCGGCGCCGCGCCCGACGGCGACGTCGCCGAGGCCGCCCGGCTCGCCGGGTTCGACGCGGTCGTCGCGGGCCTGCCCGACGGCTGGTCGACGCGCGTCGGCCAGGGCGGCGCGGGCCTCAGCCTCGGGGAGCGCCAGCGGCTCGCCCTCGCCCGGGCCCTCGTCGCGCGCACGCCGCTCGTCGTGCTCGACGAGCCGACGGCGCACCTCGACGCGGGTGCCGAGGGGCAGGTGCTCGCCGCGATCCGCCGGCTGCGCGCCCAGGGCCGGACGGTCCTCGTCGTCGCGCACCGCCCCGCCCTGCTGGAGGCGGCCGACGACGTCGTGCACGTCGCCGCGGCGCCGCGGCCCGTCGCGGAGGCGGCCCGGTGAGCGAGCTCTGGCAGGCGGTCCGGCTGCTCGAGGTGCCGCGGCGCCGGGCGGTCCTCGCGGTGCTCACGGGCTCCGCGGGCCTGGCGAGCGCCGTCGGCCTCGCCGCGGTCTCGGCGTGGCTCATCGCCCGCGCGTCGCAGATGCCGCCGGTGATGTACCTCACCGTCGCGACGGTCGCGGTGCGCGCGCTCGGCGTCTCGCGCGGCGTCCTGCGCTACCTCGAGCGGCTCGCGTCGCACGACGTCGCGCTGCGCGGCATGGCGCGGCTGCGCGAGCGGCTCTACGCCCGGCTCGCGGAGGCGCGCCCGGACGCCGTCCTCGCGCTGCGCCGCGGGGACGTGCTCGCCCGGGTGGGCGCCGACGTCGACGCGGTCGGCGACGTCGTCGTCCGCGGCCTGCTGCCCATCGCCGTCGCCGCCGTGGTCAGCGCGGCCGGGGCCGTGCTCGTCGGGGCGTTCCTGCCCGCTGCGGGCCTCGCCCTGGCCGCGTGCCTGGCCCTCGCGGGCGGCCTCGGGCCGTGGCTGGCCGTGCGGGCGGCGCGCGCCGCCGAGGTGCGGTCGGTGGCCGCGCGGGCCGACGTGTCCGCCTCCGTCGTCACGGTGCTCGACGGCGCGGCCGAGCTCACCGTCACCGGGGGCCTGGGCCGCGAGACGGCGGCCCTCGCCGACGCCGAGGCGCGCCTCGCCCGGGCCACCGACGCCGCGGCGCGGCCCGCCGCCTGGGCCGCCGCCGTGCAGCCCCTCGCGACCGGCCTCGCGGTGCTCGCCGCGCTCGCCCTGGGCATCCCCGCGACGACGGCGGGGGCGCTCGCCCCGGTGGAGCTCGCCGTCGTCGTCCTCACCCCGCTCGCCGCCTTCGAGGCGGCCGGGATGGTGCCGATGGCGGCCGTCTCGCTCGTGCGGTCCCGGGAGGCGGCGCGGCGCGTCCTGGCCCTCATGGCGGCCCCCGCGGCGCAGCCCCCGGCGCCGGCGCCCGCGGCGCCCGCGGCGGCGGACGGCACGCTCGTGGCGGCCGGGCTCGCCTGCGGATGGCCCGGCCGGCCGCCCGCGCTCACCGGGATCGACCTCGAGGTCGGCCCGGGCCGCAGCGTCGCCGTCGTCGGGCCGAGCGGCGTCGGCAAGACGACCCTGCTGGCCACCCTGGCGGGCCTCCTGCCGCCGGTCGCCGGCACGGTGCGGGTCGACGGCCTCGACCCGGCCGCGCTCGACCGGGCGGACGCCGCGCGGCACGTCGCCTTCCTCGCCGAGGACGCGCACGTCTTCGACACGACGGTGCTGGAGAACCTGCGGGTGGCGCGCGGCGACGTCACCCCCGACGAGGCGACCGCCGTGCTGCGCGCCGTCGGGCTCGGCCCGTGGCTGGCCGGCCTGCCCGACGGCCTCGACACCCTGCTCGGCGCCGACGCCGCCCGCGTCTCCGGCGGCGAGCGCCGGCGCCTCCTCCTCGCCCGCGCGCTGCTCGCCCCCGCCCGCGTCCTCCTCCTCGACGAGCCCACCGAGCACGTGGACGCCGGCGCCGCCGAGCTGCTCGCCGCCCTGCTGGACGGATCGCTCGCCGGCGGGCGCGCCGTCGTCGTCGTCACCCACCGGCTGGCTGGACTCGCGGCGGCCGGAGAGGTGATCCTGCTGGACGGGACGGGTAGCGTGCGGGCGCGGGGCACCCACGAGGAGCTGCGGGCGGCCGGGCTGCTCCCGGCGGAGGAGAGCGGATGAGCACACAGGCCGAGCGACGGCCGCACGGGCGCCCCGACGGGCGCGCCGAGCGGCGGGAGGGGTCGTTCGCGGCCGCGGACCTCCTCCAGGCGGCCCTCGGCCTCGCGAGCGACCTCGACCTGCCCACGGTGCTCCAGCGGTTCGTCTCGGCGAGCGCCAGCCTCACCGGCGCCAAGTTCGCGGCCATCAACGTCCTCGACGCGCGCGGTCGTTCGACCACGTTCGTGCACTCGGGCGTCGACGAGCGCCTGGCCGCGCTCATCGGGCGGTCGCCGCACGCCGTCGGCGTGCTCGGCGCGATCCCGTCGCACGGGACGCTGCGCCTCGACGACCTCACGCACCACCCGGCCTTCAAGGGCTTCCCCGCGAACCACCCGCCGATGGGCCCGTTCCTCGGCACGGCCGTGCGCGTGCGCGACCGGGTGTTCGGCTACCTGTACCTGTCCGAGAAGCCGGGCGGGTTCACGGACGAGGACGACGACATCGTCCTCACGCTCGCCGCCGCGGCCGCGGTGGCCATCCAGAACGCCCAGCTCTACGCCGCCTCGGAGCGCCGCGAGCACTGGCTGCGGGCGGGCCAGCAGATCACGACCATGCTCCTGTCCGGCGCCGAGCAGGAGGAGGTGCTCGCCCAGATCGCCGCCTCGTCGCGCGAGGTGGCGCGCGCCGACACCGCGGCGCTCGTGCTGCCCGGGATGGGCGACCAGCTCGTCATGGAGATCGTCGACGGCGTCGGCGCCGACGAGCTCATCGGCACGGTCATGCCGCCCGACGGCCGCGCGCAGACGGTGCTCAAGGACGGCAACGGGCTCGTCGTCGACTCGCTGCACCGGGCGCGCGCGATGCGCGTCGACGCCATGCGCCGGTTCGGGCCCGCGCTCTACGCCCCCATGCAGGCCGACGGCCGCGGGGTCGGCGTCCTCGTGCTCCTCCGCCTCGTCGGCTCCGCGCCGTTCGGGCGCAACGACCTCGCCACGGCCGAGTCCTACGCGGCGCAGGCGGCCCTCGCGCTCGTGCTCGCCGAGGCGCGGCACGCGCAGGACGTCGCCGCGCTCCTCGACGAGCGCGAGCGGATCGCCCGCGACCTGCACGACCTCGCCATCCAGCAGCTCTTCGCCACGGGCATGCAGCTCGAGACGGTGCGCCGCCGCGCGGCCCGCGGCGTCGACCCGGCGGAGCTCATGGGGATCGTCGAGGACGCCCTCGACAACGTCGACGCGACGGTCCGCCAGATCCGCTCGATCGTGCACGCGCTGCGCGACCCGGACGCCGACGCCCCCCTCGCGGAGCGCCTGCGCCGGGAGGCGTCGCTCGCGCGCACGGGGCTGGGCTTCGCGCCGTCGCTCGTCATCACGATCGACGGCCGCGTGCTCGACTCGCCCGAGTCGCTCGAGGGCGACGCCGGCCTGCTGGACGACCGCGTCGGCGAGGACATGTCCGACGACGTGGTCGCCGTCGTGCGCGAGGGCCTGGCGAACGCCGCGCGGCACGCGCAGGCGACAGCCGTCACGGTGCGCGTGGAGGTCGAGGGCGAGGGCATCGGCGGCCGCGTCGTCGTCGAGGTCGAGGACAACGGCGCCGGCCTGCCGGCGGAGCGGGACCGCAAGTCCGGCACGGACAACCTCGCGGCGCGCGCGCACCGGCACGGCGGCACGTTCAGCCTCGGCACCACGGCCGAGGGCCGGGGCACGCTGCTGACGTGGTCCGCGCCGCTCGCGGGCGGCCGCCAGCGCCAGCGCGTCGCGCCCTGACCGGGGCGCCCGGGCTCAGTCGGCCGGCTCGGTGCGCCAGGCCGAGTGCTTGCGGCCCGCGACCCAGGCGGCGACCTGCGTGCGCCGCTGCAGGCCCATCTTGCTCAGCAGCGACGTGATGTGGTTCTTGACCGTCTTCTCGGCGACGCCGAGGCGCTCGGCGATCTCCCGGTTCGACATGCCCTCGCCGATGAGGTCGAGCACCTTGCGCTCGCTCGGCGTGAGGTCGACCGTCGGGTCGTCGTGGTCGGCGCGGCGCCGCGTGACGGTCCGCTCGTCGAGCAGGGTGCGCCCGGCGGCCACGGCGCGGATGACGTCGGCGATCTCCGCCCCGCGCACGCTCTTCAGCAGGTACGCGGCGGCGCCCGCCTCGAGCGCGGCGGCCAGCGCGTCGTCGTCGTCGAACGACGTGAGGACCACGGAGCGCGCCTCGGGGAGCTGCTCGCGCAGCTGGTGCATGAGGTCGATGCCGGTGCCGTCCGGCAGCTGCAGGTCGACGAGGACGACCTGCGGCCGCACCAGGGTCGCCCGGCGCACGCCCTCGGCGACGGAACCGGCCTCGGCGA
>JAAZAC010000035.1 GCA_012514545.1 Actinomycetales bacterium
CCGCCGTCTGGACCGCCGGCGTCGCGGCCCAGGTCACCGCCGCGACGCCCGCGCCGCCGACGAGCACGACCCACAGCCCGAAGAGGTTGCGGATGAGCAGCAGCATGAGGGCGAGCGCGACGAGCAGCGCCCACAGCAGGAGCGGGCCGCGCCCGTGCGCGACGAGCGCCGCCCCGCCGAGGCCGAGCAGCCCGGGGGCGGGGTAGCCGGCGGCGAGCATGAGCACCATGCCCGGGCCGCGCCGCGGCCCGCGGGACACCGTGAGCCCCGAGGTGTCCGAGTGGAGCCGGATCCCGCTGAGCCGTCGCCCGGTCGCCGCCGCGACGACGGCGTGCCCCGCCTCGTGCGCGACGGTCACCGCGTGCCGGGCCACCGGCCAGACGCCGGGCAGCACCACGAGGGCGACCGCGACGGCGGCGGTGAGGGCGACGACGTCGGGGGTCGGGGCCGGGTGGACGGCGGTGACCCGCTCCCACAGGTCCGTCACGACCGGGCCGACTCCTGTTCCGCGGGCACCCGGGCGGGCAGCGGCCGGCCGAGGAGCGCCCCGGCCTCGTCGCCGGGCAGCGCCGCGGCGTAGAGCCAGCCCTGCGCGGTGTCGCAGCCCATCGACCGGAGCCGGTCGGCCTGCTGCGGCGTCTGGACCCCCTCGGCGACGACGTCGAGCCCGAGCGTGCGTCCCATGCCCACGATGATCCGGACCAGCTCGGTCGTCTGCGCGTCGACGTCGATCTGCTGCACGAAGGACTGGTCGATCTTGAGGGCGTCGACGGGGAACGCGCGCAGCGCGTGCAGGGAGGACTGGCCCGTCCCGAAGTCGTCGATGTGCATGCGCACGCCCGTCGCGTGCAGGTCGGCCATGATCTGCCGGGCGGCGTCCGGGTCGGCCATGATCACCGACTCCGTGATCTCGAGGACGAGGTTCTGCGGCGCGACGTCGTGCCGGGACAGCGCCTGCGTGACCGTGAGCAGGAGCTGGTCCGACCAGAACTCCCGGTGCGAGAGGTTGACCGACACCGTGAGCGGCCCGGAGTACGTGCGCCGCCACTGCGCGATCTGCGCGCAGACCGTGTCGATGATCCACTGCCCGAGCACGACGATCGTGCTCGTCTCGGCCATGAGCGGCAGGAACTCCTTGGGCAGCAGCAGCCCGCGCTCGGGGTGGTTCCACCGCACGAGCGCCTCGAGGTGCGTGAGGCCGCCGCCGTCGAGGTGCACCACCGGCTGGTAGTGCACGACGAACTGCTCCTCGAGCAGCGCGGTGCGCAGCTCGGTGTGGGCCTTGAGCCGGCCGGTCGCGCGCGTGTGCATCGCGGGGTCGAAGAGCGCCGCGGTGCCGCGCTCGGACTCCTTGGCGTGGTACATCGCGATGTCGGCGTCGCGCAGCACGTCCTCGGCGTCCTCGTAGCCGGTGTCCGACGTGGCGATGCCGATGCTCGCCGTGACGGAGACCTCGTGCTCGCCGAGCTGCACCGGCGCCGCGATCCGCTCCTGGATCCGGTCGACGATCGACAGCACGGCGTCGGTCCGCAGGCCGAAGAGCAGCACGGCGAACTCGTCGCCGCCGAACCGCGCGGCCGTGTCCACGGAGCGCAGGTCGGCGCGCAGGCGGTCGGCGATCGTCGTGAGGAGCTCGTCGCCCATGAGGTGGCCGAGCGAGTCGTTGATGAGCTTGAAGCCGTCGAGGTCGAGGAACACGACGGCGAAGCGCGCGTCCTCGCGCCGCTGCGCCTGCTCGATCGCCCACGAGAGCCGCTCGAGGAAGAGGCGCCGGTTCGGCAGGCCGGTGACGGCGTCGTACAGCGCGGCCTGGCGGAGCTGCTCCTCGAGGTTCTTGCGCTGGTCGACGTCGGAGAGGGAGCCGACGATCCGCTCGACCGAGCCGTTGGGGCTCACGACGGCCATGGCGCGCAGCAGCACCCACCGGGCGACGGAGCCGGGCGGGGCGATGCGGAACTCGACCTCGACCGGGCCGCTCTCCGGCGTCATCGTCGACGCGATGGTGTCGCGGACGCGCAGGCGGTCGTCCGGGTGGACGAGCAGGCCCCAGAACTCGTCGGTGAGGTCGGACGTGACGCCGAGGATGTCGCGGCAGCGCTCGGACAGGTACACCTCGCCGGTGGTGCCGTCGAACTCCCACAGGCCGTCGTTCGCCGCCGCGGCTGCGACCGCGTAGCGCTCCTCGCTGCGCCGGACGCTCTCGAGGAGCGCCTTCTCGCGGAGCGCGGCGCCGAGCAGCGCGGCCCAGTGGTTGTACGTCGCGCGCCCCGAGCCGAACTCGGTGTCGATGGGCCCGACGACGCAGAGCATCCCGTGGTCGCCCGTGGAGCCGCGCACCGGCACGACGTAGGCGACGTCGTCGGGCGCGGCGTCGGGCACCTCCATCGCCGCGAGGGGCGGGAACGCGTCGACGGAGCACGTGACGCCGCGGAGGTGGTCGAGGGAGCCCGAGGGGTCGTAGACGCCGCGGATCCGCAGGACCCGGTCCTCCGGCGCGCCCTCCCAGAGCCCGAGGCACCCCGCGCGCACCGGCACCCGCTCGAGCCAGGCGAGGTCGGCCGGGTCGCGCTCGAGCTCGCCGAGCAGCCCCAGCCCGACGTCGTACTGCTCCGAGAGGGAGACGGTCAGCCGCTCGATCCGGCGCAGGCTCTCGGCGATCCGCATGGTCAGCAGGGCCTCGACGATGCGCGCGGCGCAGGTCTCGACGACCTCGTCGGCGATCACGCCCGCGGCGGCGAGCTCGCGGCGCCGGTCGCCCAGGAGCCGCAGGACGCTCTCGACGAAGGCCCGCCGCCCCTCGGGCGGGTCGCGCCGCAGGTCGAGCCCGCCGAGCGCCCCCGCGATGACGTCGTCGAGGGCGGCGGTGTCGACGTCGTCGACGGTGAGGCGGCCCGGCCCGCGCGAGCCGAGGTCGAGGTGCGCCTCGACGGCGGCGACGACGTCGGCGGCCAGCCGCGCGTTGGCGTCGGACGTGCCGGCGGCGACCCGGCAGCCGCACGACGCGCGGGGCAGGAAGGTGGCCGGCACGGTGTGCCGCCGGTGCTCGGCCGGCTCCCCGCGCAGCTCGGCGAGCAGCATCTGCGCCGCGAGCACGCCCTGGGCGGCGAACTCCTGGTTGACGGTCGCCAGGGGCGGGTCGAACGTCCAGCCCGCCTCGACGTCGTCGAAGCCGACGACGGCGAGGTCCTCCGGGACGCGGTACCCGGCCGCCTTGACGGCGGCCATGAGGCCGAGGGCGACGCGGTCGGTCGTGCACACGGCGGCCGTCGTGCCCTCGGCCATGGCCGCGAGCACCTCCGGGGCGGCGCCCCGGCCGCCCGGCTCGATGTGGTCGACGGCGCCGACGTGCCGGCCCTCGAGCCCGTGCTCGGCCAGCGCGGCCGTGTACGCCTGGTACCGCTCCTGCATGTCGGTCTGGCCGAGGTTGCCGACGAAGACCGTCCTCGTGTGCCCGTGGGCGACGAGGTGGTCGACCGCCTCGCGCACGGCCGTCGCGTTGTCCACCACGACCGTCTGCACGTCCATGGTCACGTCGTTGCTCACGAGCACGACGGGCTTGCCCGCGGCGCGCAGCCGGCGCAGCGACTCCTCGGTCACCGCCCAGGCGATCGCGACGAAGCCGTCGAGGTTCTCCCAGCCCGCGGGCGAGGACACGTTGGGCGCCGACGCGAACGACTCCGCGGCCCGCCCCGCGTCGAGCGTCTGCACCAGCGTCACCCGCCCGCCGGCGCCCGCGACCTCGCGGACCACGCCGGCGAGCACCTCACCGAAGTAGAAACCGCCGGTGACGGGGGAGAGCACACCGACATGGATCATGACGAGCCTCGGATCTGTCCCGTGGGGCGGGACGGGACGCACGGTACATCGGCGGGCCCCCGCCGCGACGTTAGCGGTGCGCGGGGGCGAAAGGGGCCCGGCACGCGGGTCCCGTCGCAGGTCGCGGCGTACTCAGGCCGGCGTCTCGGGCGCACGGTCGGCGCGCGGCAGGCCGGCGGCCAGGAGCGCTCCCGCCTCCTCCGGCGGCAGGGCCCGGGCGAAGAGCCAGCCCTGGGCGACGGTGCAGCCCATGGTCCGCAGCTGCTCGGCCTGCTCGGGGGTCTCGACGCACTCGGCGACGACCTCGAGCCCGAGCGCGCGGCTCATCGTGACGATCGTGCGCACGAGCGCGGTGGTCTGCTCCACGACCGCGAGCTCGCGCACGAACGAGCCGTCGATCTTCAGGGCGTCCACGGGGAACGTGCGGAGCACGTTGAGCGAGGAGTGCCCGGTCCCGAAGTCGTCGATGTGCAGGCGCAGGCCGTGCCGGTGCAGGGCGTCCATGATGGCGCGCGCCGCGTCCGGGTCGGTCATGATCACCGACTCCGTGATCTCCAGCACGAGGGCGTCCGGCGGCAGGCCGTGCCGCTCGAGCGCGCCCAGCACCGTCGGCAGCAGGTCCGGCGACCAGAACTCGCGGTGGGCCAGGTTGACCGCGACGGTGACGGGGCGGCCGTGGGTGCGCCGCCACTCCGCGACCTGCCCGCACACCGTCTCGAGGACCTGGCGGCCCAGCGTGACGATCGCCGGGTTGCCGACCATGAACGGCAGGAACTCCGACGGCGGGAGCAGCCCCCGCTCGGGGTGGTCCCAGCGGACCAGCGCCTCGAACGTGTCCACGGTCGGGTCGTCGAGCGCCACGATCGGCTGGTAGTGCACGACGAACTCGCGGCGGTCGAGGGCGCCCTGCAGGGCCGTGCGGGTGCGCAGGCGGTCCATCGCGCGCTGGTGCATCCGCGGGTCGAAGATGCAGGCCGAGCCGCGCTCGGACTCCTTGGCGCGGTACATCGCGATGTCGGCGTCGCGGAGCACGTCCTCCGGGTCGGAGTAGGGCGTGGCCGACGTCGCGATGCCGATGCTCGCGGTGACGGAGACCTCCTGGTCGCCCAGCCGGACGGGCGCGCTGATCCGCTGCTGGATGCGGCGGGCGACGAGGAGCAGGTCCTCGGGCACGGGGTCGGTGAGCAGGACGGCGAACTCGTCGCCGCCGAACCGGGCCGCCGTGTCGACGGACCGCAGGTCCGCGCGCAGCCGCTCGCCGACCACCTGGAGCAGCTCGTCGCCCATGAGGTGCCCGAGCGAGTCGTTGATGAGCTTGAACCCGTCGAGGTCGAGGAACAGGACCGCGAAGCGGGCCTCGGCGCGCCGCCGCGGGTGCTCGAGCGCCTGGGTGAGCCGGTCGAGGAAGAGCCGCCGGTTGGGCAGGCCGGTCACGGCGTCGTAGAGGGCGGCGCGGCGCAGCTGCTCCTCGAGCTGCTTGCGGTGGTCGATGTCGGAGATCGACCCGACGAGGCCGCGGTGGCCGCCGCCCCGCCGGGGCACGCCGAGCGCGCGCATGAGCACCCAGACCACGCGGCCGTCGTGGCGCACGACGCGCGCCTCGACCTCGGCGGGCACGTCCGGCCGCTCGAGCGCGACCGCGAGCGACTCGCGGACCATCTCGCGGTCGTCGGGGTGGAGGTCGACGAGCGCGGTGGCGGGCACCCCGCCGTCGGGGGGCAGGTCGAGGAGCTCGCGCGCGCGCTCCGACAGGTACACCTCGCCGGTCGCGACGTCCCACTCCCACAGGCCGTCGGCGGCGGCGCGGGAGGCGAGCGCGTACCGCTCCTCGCTGTGGCGCAGCTCCGACAGCAGCCGCTGCTCGCGCAGGGCGGCCCCCAGGAGCGCGGCCCAGTGGTCGTACGTCGCGCGCTGCGTGCCGAACTCGAGGTCGACGGGCGCGACGAGGCAGAGCAGCCCGTGGTCGCCGCTCGCCCCGCGCACCGGGATGACGTACGCGACGTCGCCGCGGCCCGCGTCGGCCAGGTGGAGCACCTCCGCCGGCGGGAACTCGGCGACGGGCACGCGGCTGCCCACGAGGTGGTCCAGCGTGCCCGCGTCGTCGCGCGCGCCGGCCACCCGCAGGCGCGTCTGGGTGTCGTCCGTCCACAGCCCCAGGCAGCCGGCCCGGATGCCGAGGCGGTCGAGCCAGCGCAGGTCGGCCGGGTCGTCGCCCAGCGCGCGGCCCAGCAGGCTCATGCCGACGGCGAACTGCCCGCCGAGCGCGTCGGCGAGCCGGTTGCTGCGCTCGCTCGCGCGCATCGCCTGCTCGCGCGCCATGAGCGCGGTGGTGCGGGCCAGGAGGAGCTGCAGGGTCGCCCGCCCCGGCGCGTCCGGCGGGAGGGCGGCGAGGGCGTCGGCGAGCCGGCGCACGACGATCTGGGCGAACCCGCCGACGGCCTCGGGCGAGGGCGCGTCGCGCAGGAGCCGCGTGAGCGCGGCGGCGATCGTCGGGTCGACGCGCTCGCGGTCGACCAGCGTGAGCGGCCGGACGGCGTCGACGGCCCCCGCGGCGAGGCCCGGCTGGCCGACGAGGCCGCCGAGGGCCGCGAGCAGGGCCTCGGCCTCCGCGGTGATCGCCGGCGGGGGCGCGACGTCGGTGGGGGCGCAGCCGCACGACTGACGCACCACGAGGTCGGCGGGCACGGTGTGCCGCTCGTGGGGGACGCGCTCCCCGCGCGCCTCGGCCACGGCGAGCCGCGCGGCCTCGGCGCCGAGCTCCGCGAACCGCTGGCGCACCGTCGTCAGGGGCGGGTCGGTGTACCAGGCGGCCTCGGCGTCGTCGAAGCCGACGACGGCGACGTCCCCCGGCACGTCCAGCCCCTGGCAGCGCAGGCCGTCGAGGAGGCCGACGGCCACGCGGTCGGTGCCGGCCACCACGGCCGTCCACCGCGGCGCGGTGGCCGCGACGACCTCGGCCGCGGCGCGCCCGCCGGACTCGACCTGGTCGCCGGTGGCGACCAGCTCGAGGGGTGCGAGGCCGTGCGACGCCATCGCCTCCCGGTACGCCGCGTAGCGCTCGGCGATGTCGCTCTGCCCGACGTGGCCCACGAACCCGATCCGGGTGTGCCCGTGCCCGACGAGGTGGGCGACCGCCGCGGCGACCCCGCCGGCGTTGTCGGCGACCACGGAGGCGGCGTCGACGCCCGGGATGACGTTGCTCGCGAGCACGACGGGCGTGCCGGCCGCCCGCGCCCGCTCGAGGTACTCGCGCCCGGTCGCCCACGCGATCGTGACGAACGCGTCGACGTGGGCCCAGCCCACGGGCAGCGTGAGGTCGCTCTCCGGCAGCAGGTCGCTCGTCTGGCCGGCGTCCAGCGTCTGGAAGAGCGTCACGCGCGCGCCGACGGCGGCGGCCTCCGCGACGATCCCGGCCAGGACCTGGCCGAAGAAGAAGCCGCCCGTGGAGGGGGACAGCACCCCGACGTCGACCGGCCGCCCGCGCGTCGGACCGCCCGCGGCCTCGGGGGACCCGTGCGGGGTGGGGGGCTGGGTCACGACTCTCCTTCGGCTGGCGACCTCCTACCCGGCCCATCGGCACGCCGCCACCGCCAGGTGAGCGAATCCGGGTGGTGAACCCCACCCGCCGCCGGAATCCCGCGGCCGTCGCCGGCGTTCGCCAGACGGGTCGCCGCGGGGTGAGGATGGACGGACCGGCGCCCGACGCCGGACCCGACGGCGGCGCGAGGGAGGGGATGGCACGTGGCAGGCATGGCGTACGACGTGACGAAGACGGACGAGCAGTGGCGCGCGGAGCTCTCGCCCGAGGAGTTCGCCGTGCTGCGCGAGGCGGCCACCGAGCGCCCGTGGACCGGCGCGCTGCTCGAGGAGTCGCGGCTCGGCACGTACCGGTGCCGCGCGTGCGGGAACGTGCTGTTCCGCGCCGAGACCAAGTTCGACGGCCACTGCGGCTGGCCGAGCTTCTACCGCCCGACCGCCGACGACGCCGTCGAGCTCGTCGAGGACCGCAGCCACGGGATGGTGCGCACCGAGGTGCGCTGCGCCCGCTGCGGGTCCCACCTCGGCCACGTGTTCGACGACGCCCCGCAGACCCCGACGGGCGACAGGTACTGCATGAACTCGATCGCCCTGTCCTTCGAGCCGGAGGACGGGTGACCCCGGACCGGGCCCGGCCGCCGCGCCGCCCCGCGATGCTCGACAAGCACGCGGCGGAGGCGGTGCCCGACGCCGCGGACCCGACGCTGCGCCGCGAGGTCGCGCACACGACGGCGGCCGCGCTCGTGCACCGCGGCCGGGCCAGCACGGACCCGCAGGTGCACGCGCGCCTCGTCCGGCTCGTCGAGGCGGAGGGCCTCGACACCGTCGCGGGGCTCTGGGCGGACAGCCCGGCGGACACGCTGCCGGGCGCCCTGTGGCGGCTCTACGCGCTGCGCGAGTGGGTGCGGCGCGACCCGCGCACGGTCGCGGACCGGTACCGGCTCGGGGCGAGCCGCGCCGAGGTCGCCGAGGTCGTGGCCGGGGTCGCCAGCCCGCCCGGGCCGGCGGAGGTGAGCGACGTCGTCGACGCCGTCCTGTCCGGCGTGTACGCGGGGGACCTTGCGGTGGCGCTCGAGCGTGCCGGCGCGTTCTGCCGGGTGCTCGTCGCGGGCTCCGCGGTGGACGCGGACCTCGTCGAGGACGCCGAGCTCGCCGGGCGGCTCACGCGCGGGGCGGCCGGGCTGCTGCGCACCGCCGAGGAGCTCGAGGCCGCCGCGGGGCTGTGGCGCGCCGACCGGCTCGAGTAGGCCGCCGGCCGCGCGGCACTTAGCATGGGCCCCCGACGCCGGGCCGCGGTAGCCCCGGGCTCCACTGTTCGCCGCTCCGAGCGGCCGTCGCGCCGAGAGGCGCTCCCGGCCCGGCGTCTCACTCCCCGCCCGCCCGACGGCGGGCCGCCCGACGGGGCCGTCCCGGGCCACGACCGGACTTCTCCCGGTCCCGCTCGGTCGTGGGCGACACGCGACGTTTGGCCCCAACCCCCGCGGCTGCCCTAGCCTGAGGCCGACCGTGTGCCCTGACTGGGTCCTCTTCCCGGGAGCTCCTCGTGAGACTGCGCCTCACCCCGCGCAACGCATCCTTCTTCGATCTCCTCGCCGAGCTGGCGGGTCACCTGGTCCGGGGGTCGGCGCTCCTCGCCGAGCTCCTGAGCGCCGACAAGGAGGACCGGCAGGAGATCGCGATGAAGCTCCGTGAGGCGGAGCACGACGCGGACGAGGCGACGCACACGATCATGCGCAACCTCAACCAGACGTTCGTCACGCCGTTCGACCGCGACGACATCTACACGCTGACGAGCCGCCTCGACGACTGCATGGACGCGATGGAGGAGGCCGGCGACCTCGTCGTCCTCTACCAGCTCGACGTCCTGCCCGAGCTCGTGCTCAAGCAGGTGGACGTGCTCCAGCGCTGCGCCGAGCTGACGGCCGAGGCGATGCCCCGGCTGCGGACCATGAAGGACCTCCCCGAGTACTGGGTCGAGATCAACCGCCTCGAGAACGAGGGTGACCGCACCTACCGGCACATCGTCGCCGAGCTGTTCAACAACGGGCTCGAGCCGATCCCCCTCATGAAGCTCAAGGAGGTCGTCGACACGCTCGAGGTCGCGGCCGACGGCTTCGAGCGCGTCGCGAACATGGTCGAGACCATCGCGCTCAAGGAATCCTGAGCACGGTGGAGCTCGTCCTCGTCGTCGTCGTCGTCGCGTTCGCGCTCGCCTTCGACTACACGAACGGCTTCCACGACGCCGCCAACGCCATCGCCACCTCCGTCTCCACGCGGGCGCTGACGCCCCGCGCGGCCCTGATCATGGCCGCGGGGTTCAACCTCGTGGGGGCCATGCTCGGCACCGAGGTCGCCGAGACCATCGGCAGCGGGATCATCGACATCACCGAGGCGCGCAGCACCCACCTGGGCCTCGTCATGGTGCTGTCCGCCGTCGTCGGCGCGATCGTCTGGAACCTCATCACGTGGTGGTTCGGGATGCCGTCGTCGTCCTCGCACGCGCTCATCGGCGCGCTGACCGGCGTCGGGCTCGCCTCCGGCATCCAGGTGCACTGGGAGGTCATCCTCGACAAGGTCGTCATCCCGATGGTCGTGTCTCCGGTGGTCGGTTTCACGCTCGCCTTCGTGCTCATGGTCGCCCTGCTGTGGATGTTCCGGCGGGCCAACCCGCACAAGGTGACGCGCCGGTTCCGGATCGCCCAGACGGCGTCGGCGGCGGCGATGGCGCTCGGCCACGGCCTGCAGGACGCGCAGAAGACGATGGGCGTCATCGTCCTGGCGCTCGTCGCCGGCGGCGTGCAGACCTCGCACGAGATCCCGCTGTGGGTCAAGCTCTCCGCCGCGGGCGCGATCTCGCTCGGCACGTACTCCGGCGGCTGGCGCATCATGCGCACGCTCGGCCGACGGGTCATCGAGCTCGACCCGGCGCGCGGCTTCGTTGCCGAGTCCGTCGCGGCGTCCGTGCTGTACACGACCGCGTTCGTGTTCCACGCCCCCATCTCGACGACGCAGACGATCACCTCCGCGATCATGGGCGTCGGCGCGACCAAGCGGCTCTCCGCGGTCCGCTGGGGCGTGGCGGGCAACATCGCCGTCGCCTGGGTGCTGACGATCCCCGCCGCCGCGGCCGTCGCCGCGGTCATGTTCTGGGCGCTCGCCGCGATCATCGGCTGACGGCGCCCGCCCCCC
>JAAZAC010000275.1 GCA_012514545.1 Actinomycetales bacterium
CCGTCGCCGAGCTGCTGCACACCGCCGGCGTGCGGTTCGCCGTGCTCGGGGAGGCCGAGGGGTGCAGCGGGGACCCCGCGCGTCGGGCCGGCAACGAGCTGCTGTTCCAGCAGCAGGCGCGCGCCACGATCGAGACGCTCACCGAGGCCCGGGCGACGCGGATCGTCGTCACGTGCCCGCACTGCCTCAACGCGCTCGGCAACGAGTACCCGCAGCTCGGCGGGGTGTTCGAGGTGGTGCACCACACCGAGCTGCTCGACCGGCTGGTCGCCGAGGGGCGGCTGCGCCCGACGGCGCCGGTCGCCCGGGGCGGGGACGCGGCGGGCGACGTCACCTACCACGACCCCTGCTACCTCGGCCGGCACAACGGGGTGTACACGCCGCCGCGCGAGCTGCTCGCGGCCGCCGGCGTCGCGGTCACGGAGATGCCGCGCTCCGGGGAGCGGAGCTTCTGCTGCGGCGCGGGCGGAGCGCACGCCTTCTTCGAGGAGAGCGGCGGCACGCGCATCGCGGCCGCGCGGGGCGCCGAGGCGCTCGCCACCGGCGCCGCGGCCGTGGCGACGGGCTGCCCGTTCTGCGTGACGATGCTGTCGCAGGGCATGGGCGACGCCGCCGCGCAGGCCGGCCGGGACCGCGCGGCCGCGCCGGAGGTCGTCGACGTCGCGACCCTGCTGCTGGACGCCGTGCGGCGCGCGTAGCCCCGCGCCGGTCCGGCCCGGCCCCGACTTCGCCGGAGACTTTCTCTCGCTATGTGAAAGAAAGTCTCCGATCCTCCGGTGGGGAGCGGCGGGACCGGCGGCCGGAGGTCGCGCGACTCCCTGGCAACCCCGGGCACGCACTCGTCCACAGGTGAGCGCGGACCGCCCCGACGGACACCGCCGCCCGCCACGCTCGTCGTCGTGCGTCTGCCACCCGACCTCGTCGCTCGCCTCGCCCGCCCGCAGGGGGACGTCGTCACACGCGCGCAGCTGATCGCCGTCGGCGCCGACGACGCCTGGATCTCCCGCCAGGTGAGCACCGGCCGGTGGCAGCGACTGCACCAGGGGGTCGTCGTCGTGCACTCGGGGCCGGTCGCGTGGCGCTCACGGGCGTGGGGCGCGGTCCTCTACGCGGGCGAGGGCGCAGCGCTGAGCCACGAGAGCGCCGCCTACCGACACGAGTTCACCGACCGCGCACCACGGGTGGTGGACGTCGTCGTGCCGGAGGGGCGCCGGGTCGCCCCGTCGCGTGGCCTGCGCGTGCACGTGCGCCGGGACGTGCTGTCGGCCTCCGGTCGGCCCCGCACCGTCTGGCCGGGGGACACGGTGGTCGACCTCGTCGCCGCCGCCGGTTCCGTGGACGACGCCGTCGGCTGGGCGTGTGCGGCTGCGCGCGCGGGGACGAACCCGCTGGAGATCGCCGACGCCGTCGCGCGCCGCGGTCGGTTCCGCAACGTCGCGCTCCTGCGCGAGCTCGTCGCGGAGGTGACCCAAGGGATCGAGTCTCCGCTCGAGCGCCGCTACCACCGCGACGTCGAGCGA
>JAAZAC010000276.1 GCA_012514545.1 Actinomycetales bacterium
CAGCCCGTCGGAGACCGCCTGCGCCAGCCCGGTGTGCAGGAGCCGGTAGGCCTGCGCCGCCTCCGTGTGGCCGAGGTTCCGACGGCCCTCGCGCGCGTCCACGACCACGCCACCCGTCGCGTCCAGCCACGCTTCGCGCAGCTCGACCGGCATCCGTCCCGTCTCCGCGACCGCACGCCCGTTCTCCAACGCCCAAGCGCGGATCGCCGCGTTGACCCGCTTCGGCGTCGACGCAGCCCGCGACCACCGCTCACCGGCCCGCCGCGACGCCTCGGCAAGGACCGCCGCGTCCCACTCCCGCACCGCCGCCGGCGTCACCGACGCGAGCGACTGCGCCCCCAGCCGCACGACGCGCGGGCGCGCTCCGCCCACCACGGGCACCTCGGCGTCGATCCACCGCTCGAGCAGCCGCGAGTACAGCTCCCGGGTGCTCGGCGCGAGATCCGCCCGCGTCGCGATCCACCCGCGGAACCACTCCCCGAGCGGCTGCTCGCCCAGCCGCGGGTCCCGCCACACCCCGCGCGCCATCCGCGACACCTCGTGCGCGAGCTCCTGGTCGGCCTCGGCCTTCGTCGGGAACGTCCCCAAGGTCCGCAGGGCGCCGTCCGGCCCGGTGTAACGGGCCTGCCACCTCCCCGAGGGCAGTCGGTGGACGGCCCCGGAGGCGCGGCGGTGGCGCCGGGATCCGGTCGCAGCCGTCATGGTCGGATCCCACTTCGCTATAGCACGAGCCGACCAGCAGAAGGGTCCCAGGGAGGTCCGACAGAGCGTCCGTAGCGCCCTGACCTGCGGAAACGATGGAGCGGGTGACGGGAATCGAACCCGCGCTCTCAGCTTGGGAAGCTGAAGTTCTACCATTGAACTACACCCGCACGGCGCCCTGACGAGCGCGCCCGACGATGATACCGGGTCGGCCGCGCGCCGTTCAGCCCCTCGTCCGCTGGCCGTCCACCGGCCGTCCGCCCGGCCTGCCACCGGGCTCGGCCGACCGACGCGCCGTGGCCGCGGGACGGCCGCGGTGGAGCGCCGTGACGCCGCGCCGCTCCACCCGAGGAACGAGGCAAGGGACGGGTGGTGGCGGGACCGCCGACCGTCCGCCCCCGCGCCCGACCGCCGTACACATTTTTCGTCCACAGGGCTGTGGGTCCGACGGCGGCCCTGCGGGTGGAGCTGTGCACAGACATGTGCACCGCCGGTGGACGAAAAGTCGTGCCGACGAACCCCTTGCACCCCCTTCCGGAGGGGGTCTAGAACTTCACCCAACGGCGACGCCGGAAGGCCAGGAGGACACCGGGGCGACCCGGTCCCGAGAGGCCAGAAGGATCGCCGGAGCCGACCGGAGAACGGTGGACCATCTCGGCGGGGCGACCCGACGAGCTGCGGATGGCGCCGCAGGTGTCCGAACGGACCGGAAGGCTGGTCGTCACCGGACGGCCCTCGGGAGACCGGGAGCCGGACGGCCGCAACGCCAGAGCGGGACCCGCGGTTCGGGAGACCGGACCGCAGGTGCGACGGCCGAGCGAAGCCCCTCGGACGCTTACTCCGAGGGGCTTTCGCTTGTGCCCGCGCCGACCGCGTCCGCTGTCGCGGCCGGACCGGTGACGCCGCCCGGCCCCGCGGCTACCGTGAGCGCGTGCTGCTCTCCGACCGCGACATCCGCGCCCAGATCGACTCCGGACGGGTCGTGCTCGACCCCTACGACCCGGCGATGGTGCAGCCGTCCAGCGTGGACGTGCGCCTGGACAAGTACTTCCGCCTCTTCGACAACCACAAGTACGCGGTCATCGACCCCGCGCAGGACCAGCCGGACCTCACGCACCTCGTCGAGGTCGAGGGCGACGACCCGTTCGTCCTGCACCCCGGCGAGTTCGTCCTCGCCTCCACGTACGAGCAGGTCACCCTGCCCGACGACGTCGCCGCCCGCCTCGAGGGCAAGTCCTCCCTGGGCCGGCTCGGCCTGCTCACGCACTCCACGGCCGGGTTCATCGACCCGGGCTTCACCGGGCACGTGACCCTCGAGCTGTCGAACGTGGCGACCCTGCCCATCCAGCTGTGGCCCGGCATGAAGATCGGGCAGCTCTGCTTCTTCCGGCTGTCCTCGCCCGCGGAGAACCCCTACGGCTCGCCGCGCTACGGCTCGCGCTACCAGGGCCAGCGCGGCCCGACGGCGTCCCGCTCCGCCATCGGCTTCCACCGCACCCGCATCTGAGCCTTCACACCCACCCGACCGCCGCAGCCGACATCGCCCCGACCGCCACCCCATCGACCTCCGACCGGACCCACCCCGACCGCCGCCGGACCCACCCCCGACCTCCGCCAGAGTGGAACGATCTGCCGGCATCTCGTTCCACTCCGGCCTCGTGGACCTCATCTCGTTCCACTCTGGGCCGGAAGAGGAGGCGCCGCGGGAACGGCCCGGGGCAGCCCTGCGAAACACGGCCGACGCACCCGCGTGACACGCCCGACCTACGCTGCCCCCATGGCTCTACCCCGGCTCGCCGACGTCGACGACCTCGACGCCGGCCACGTCCTCGCGCTGCCGCCCGGGCCCGGGCCGGAGGCGGTGGAGATCCTCGCGACCAGCCGCTTCCCGCGCGCGACCTGGGAGGTGCCCGCCGCCGTCGGCGCGAACGGCGGCACGCGGACCCGCGCGACGATGCCGCCGGGCGTGCTGCGGCTGTCCCGGCTCAGCACGCTCACCGGCCCGTTCCACCTCGAGCGCGACGTCGCCGCCGAGCTCGGCCTGCCCGTCCCCGGCGGCACCGCGTACCTGCTGCGCGCCCCCGTCGAGCGCGGCGCGCCGCCGTGGCCCGGCGCCGGCGACCGCGACGGCCTCGCCCGCGCGTTCCCCGACGGGCTGCCCGTCCGCGACGAGCTGCGGATGCTCGAGTGGCTCATCGCCGTGGCGCGGCGGCTCGCCGGCGCGGTCCGCACGGCCGCGGGCCGCGACGGCCGCGATCCCGTGATCCTCGCGCCGGACCCGGCGGCCGCCGTCGACCTCACCGTGTGGAGCGACCTCTGGCTCGACCCCGACGGCGCGCTCGCCGTCATGCGCCAGGCGCTCCCCCGCGCCTACCTCAACCTGCCCGGCGGCACGTGGCGGGGCCCGCTGCCGAAGGAGGGGACCGGCGTCGTGCCCGGGACGGAGCCCCTCACGGAGGAGCAGCGCCGCCACCTCGCGCTCGAGGCCGAGGCGTTCGACGAGGCCACGCTCGCCTCCCCGCCACCCATGGAGGCGTACGGGCTGCTCGCGGACCTCGAGCTCGACGGGATGATCGCGCTGGAGATCGGGCCGGAGGACCCGCCGCCGGTCGTCGCGAGCCTGCCGTGGGCCGCGAAGGGCGCCGTCGCCTACCGGGTCCGCTGGGAGCCCGTCGACGAGGCGGACCTCGAGGCCGAGCGCGCGTCGATCGCCCACCGCGTCGCGCGGGGCCGGGCGACGCCGCTCGTCGTCGCCGTCGCGCGCGCGGTGCACGCGCACGTGGGCGGCGAGATCACCGACATGATGGGCTTCGTCGTCGACCCCGCCCACCTCTGAGGGCTCCTCGCGGAGGACGCGCAGAGGCCGGCGGGCCGACGCCGGGCCCTCCGTCCCGACGCCGGACCCGCCGGCCCCGTGGGCGCCGCGCGCCCCCGACCGCCCGTCAGGCGTCGGCGGCCAGCGCCTCGCGCAGCCGCACCCGCGGGCCGGTCCGCAGCAGCGACCGCTCGTAGATCCGAGCCCCCGCGGCGATGACCGCCGCGCAGGTCGCGAGCAGCAGCACGAGCGCCACGAGCGGCTCCCACCACGTCGCCTCGCCGAGGAACATCCGCATCGGCATGGCCACCGGCGCGCTGAACGGCACGTACGACAGCACGGTCAGCACCGTCGCGTTGTCGTTGAAGAAGATCACCCCGAAGTACGGGATCATCGTCAGCATCATCGCCGGGGTCAGCACGGTGTTGACGTCCTCGAGCCGGGACACCAGGGACGCGCTCGCCGCGTACATCGCCGCGAGCAGCACGAACCCGACGAGGAAGAAGCCCACGAACCACACCAGGGGCGCGCCCAGCGGCGCGAGCACCTCGTCCTGGCCCGTCAGCACCAGGCCGAGCACCGCCATCGCGGCGAGCGCCGCCGTCTGGCCGAACGCGAGCGCGCTGTTGCCGAGGATCTTCCCCGCGAGCAGGGCGCGGCTCGGCACGGTGGCGAGCAGGATCTCGACGATGCGGCTCTGCTTCTCCTGGACGGTGCTCTGCGCGATCGTCGCGCCGAAGCCCGCCGCCGACATGAGGAACACCAGCCCGAAGCCGAACGCGACGAGGTAGCGCAGGCCGGCGTCGGTCCCGGACGGCTCGAGCAGCTCGACCTCCGGCGCGACCGACAGCGTCGCCACGACCTCCCCCGGCGCCTCGTCGAGCGCGACGAGGCGGAAGCCGAGCACCCCGCCGTCGGGCACGACGGCCGCGGTCACGTCGCCCTCGCGGACCATGGCCCGGGCGGCGTCCTCGTTCGCCGCCGGGACGGCCTCCAGGCCGTCGGCCTGGGCGACCACCTCGGAGACCGGCCCGACGACGGCGACCCGCGTCGCGTCGTCGCGCCCCCCGATCAGGGCGCCGGCCACGATGGCGACGAGCGCGCCGGCCAGCAGGATCGCCGTCGAGATGATGAACGACTTGGTCCGCACCTGGGTGACGATCTCCCGCTCGGCGACCATGAGGGCCAGCCGCGGGGTCGACGGACGGGGCGGGCGGGCGGTGGTGGTGGCGCTCATCGGGCATCCTCCGGGACGGCGTCG
Source organism: Actinomycetales bacterium (assembly GCA_012514545.1). Classification (GTDB taxonomy): domain Bacteria; phylum Actinomycetota; class Actinomycetes; order Actinomycetales; family Cellulomonadaceae; genus Actinotalea. The sequence continues at coordinate 4,779 of JAAZAC010000276.1, forward strand.
GCGACGACCTCGCGGAAGATCTCGCCGAGGGTGGGACGGACGGGGGTGAAGGACTTCACGGGGGCGCGGCGGACGGCGTCGGCGAGGACGCCGTGCGCGACGGCCTCGTCGGCCTCGAAGAGGGCGTAGCCGCCGTCGAACTCGACGACCTCGACGCCGGGCACCTCTCGGACCCAGCCGACGTCGCCCGTGGTGGTCAGCTCGTAGCGGGTGCTCCCGACGGCGGAGCGCAGCTCCTCGCGCGCGCCCGCCGCCGCGATCCGGCCGCCGGCGATGATGACGAGGTCGTCGCAGAGCCGCTCGACGAGGTCCAGCTGGTGCGACGAGAACAGCACCGGCACGCCGCGCGCGGCGTACTCGGCGAGGACGCCCACGACGACGTCGACCGCGAGCGGGTCGAGGCCGGAGAACGGCTCGTCGAGGACGAGCACGCGCGGCTCGTGCACGAGCGCGGCCGCGATCTGGGCGCGCTGCTGGTTGCCGAGGGAGAGGTTCTCGAGCGGGTCGTCGGCGCGCTCGGCGAGGCCGAGGCGGTCGAGCAGGTCGCGCGCGCGGTCCATCGCGACGCCCCGCTCGAGGCCGTGCAGCCGGCCGAGGTACGCGATCTGCTCGGCGACCCGCATCTTCGGGTAGAGGCCCCGCTCCTCGGGCATGTAGCCGAAGTCGACGCGGTCCTCCGGCTGCAGCGGGTGCCCGTCGAGGGTGACCTCGCCGCGGTCGGCGGCGAGCACGCCCAGGATGATCCGCATCGTCGTCGTCTTGCCCGCGCCGTTGCCGCCGACGAAGCCGGTGAGTCGGCCCCGCTCCACGGTGAAGGTCACGTCGTCGAGCACCTTGCGGTCCCCGAAGGACCTGTCGACGCCCTGGATCCGCAGCATGGTTCTCCTCACGCTCGTGGTGACGGCGACGACGCTACGGAGTCGGGCGCACCGGGCGCCTCCGGCGCGGGATCGAACTTCGCGGGGCGGCGGGCTCCGCCCGTGGGCGGTGGTGGGGCGGCGCGGGTCGGGGTCGCGTCAGGGCCGGCCGGGCGGCGCCGCGGGTCGAGCCGGGGGCCGGCGTCGGGCGACGGTCAGACGACGCCGTGCGTGTATGCGAAGACGACGGCCTGCACCCGGTCCCGCAGACCCAGCTTGAGCAGCACGTTCGACACGTGCGTCTTCACGGTGGCCCGGCCGAGCACGAGCTCGGCGGCGATCTCGTCGTTCGACAGGCCGCGGGCCACGAGCCGGAGCACCTCGAGCTCGCGGTCCGTCAGGACGCTCACCGCCTCCGCCGCGCGGCCTCCGTCGTCGGGCGGAGGGGGCGCGGCCGCCTGCTCGGCGGCGACCGCGCGCTCGATGACCGCGCGCGTGACCTCGGGCGCGAGCAGCGCCTCGCCCGCGGCGACGGCCCGGATGGCGTCGACGAGGTGCTCGGGCCGGGAGTTCTTCAGCAGGAACCCGCTCGCGCCCGCGCGCAGCGCCGCGAGGAGGTAGTCCTCCCGGTTGAACGTCGTGAGCATGAGCACCGCCGCGCGCACCGCCGGGTCCGCGACGAGCCGGCGCGTGGCCTCCAGCCCGTCCATGTCGGGCATCTGCACGTCCATGCAGATGACGTCGGGGTCGAGCTCGCGCGCCGCCGCGAGCGCCTCGCGCCCCGTGCCGGCCTCGCCGGCGACGACGATGCCGGGCTGCGCGCCGAGGATCGTCGCGATGCCCGCGCGCAGGAGCGCCTGGTCGTCGACGAGGAGGACGCGGACCGGGCCGTCGTCGGGCGCGGGGCCGTCGGGCGCGGGGGTGGGGTCGGGCGCGGCGGTCACGCGCGGCTCCCCTTCTCGAGCGGGATGCGGGCGCGCACGAGGAAGCCGCCGCGCGAGCGGGGGCGGGCCTCGAGGGTCCCGCCGTCGGCGGCGACGCGCTCCCGGATGCCGATGAGACCCAGACCCGTCCCGGGCGTGCGCGCGGGCGGGGTCGCCACGGAACGGCCGGCGCCGTCGTCGGCCACCTCGAGCTCCACGGCGTCGTCGAGGTAGCGCAGGCGCACGTCCGCGTGGGCGCGCTGGCCGGCGTGCTTGCGGGTGTTCGTCAGCGCCTCCTGGGCGATGCGGTACAGGTTGAGCGACAGCAGCGGGGGCAGGCGCACGGGGTCGCCGACCACCTGGAACGTCGCCCCCAGGCCGGCGTCGCGCGCGGACGCGACGAGATCGGGCAGCGCCTCGACGCCGAGGGAGCCGACGGCGCCCGCCTCGCCGTCGCCGTTCGAGGACTCGTCGCGGAGCGTGCCGAGGATGCCCTGCAGCTCGCCGATGGCCTCGCGCGCGGACTCCTCGACCTGCTCGAGGCTCGCGCGGGCCCGCGCCGGGTCGGCGTCGAGGAGCGTGCGGGCCGCGGCCGCCTGGACGCCCATCATCGAGACGTGGTGCGCGACGGCGTCGTGCAGCTCGCGTGCGAGGCGCAGGCGCTCGATGGCGACCGCCTGCTGGGCCACGCGCCGCCGCTCCCGCTCGAGCTGGCGGGTGCGCAGCTCGGTCCGGGCGCGCTCGCGGGCGGACGCCCACTGCCGCTCGCCGAACCAGAACGCCCCCGCGAAGTACAGGACGTTCGTGAGGAGCTGGATGACGAGGTAGGCGACGAGCGGCGAGAACGCGCCCGCGCGGGAGAGGTCCGGGAGCGCCTCGGGGTCGTTCGTCGTCATGAGGATCTTGGCGGTGAGCCAGCCGAACATCCCGACGATGACGACGCCGCGCGCCCACAGCGCGCGCCGCCGGTCCGGCTCCCACGCCCCGACCGTGTACAGCGCGCAGAACAGCGCGATGTTGGCGAAGAGCGTCTCGGGGACGCGCACCTCCACGTGCACGACGAACGCGACGGTGACGACGGCGAGCACGGCGCTCGGCCAGCGGCGCCGGGCCGCGAGGGCGCCCGTCTGCGCCGCGAGCGCGAGCACCGACAGCCACGCGGGCGCGGGCTCCTCGTACAGGCCGGCAACGCGCCACAGCACCATGCTCAGCAGCGCGCCGCAGAACAGCCCGGCGGCAAGCAGCGCGTCGGACCGCAGCCCCTCCCGACCCACGGGGGCGCGGCGCCAGCCCGGGAGGTCCGGGTCGTCGTCGGCGGCGGGGAGCGGGGGAGCCGGCAGCGGCGACGGCACCGGGGCGGGGGCCGCGGTCGGGGCGTCGGGCTCGGTGCGCACGGACCAACGCTAGCCGCGCGGGTGCCCCGCCCGGGCGTCCGGTGAGGGCCGGCGAGGGGTCCGGCGAGGGGTCCGGCGAGCGCGGTCCGGCGGGCCGCGCGTCGGGGGTCGAGGGGCTCCCGGCCAGGAACGTCACCGAGTTGGGACATGAAGCCGGTTCCCCGCGGGCCCCGGAGGGGACATCATCGTCGGATGCAGCGCTCGGCCGAGTACGACGCGTTCGGACCCTGGACGTACCGGGTCCGCACGGCTGACGAGGTGCCGCGCCTGTACCGGCGCCACGGGGTGGACCCGGAGGCGGCGCGGCTCGTGCTCAAGGTGCCGCGGGTGATCGACCGGCGGGACGCCAACCCCGAGATGCACCTGTACGACCACCTGCTCGTCGCCGGCGACGAGAGCCTCACGGTGCTGAGCCGCCGCGGCGACACGTACCAGACCGTCGTCGTGCCCTACTCGCGGATCGGCGCGATCCACCACAGCTACTCGATGCTCGACGGGCTCCTCGTGGTGCACGACGTCGACGGGCTCGAGCGCGCGGGGGTCGCCGTCGCGATCCGCTACAACGCGATCTCCCGCCGGGTCATGGAGGACCTCGCGGAGCTGCTCCGGGAGCAGGCGCTGGCCGCGCGGCCCCCCGCGGAGCGTCCCGGCCGCGCGGCCCTGCCGACGACGCGCGTGCTCGACCTCGGCGACGCCGACGCCGCGCTCGTCACCGCGCGGATCGAGATCGCGGACCGCCGGCCCGGCCTGGTGCTGCTCGGCGCGCAGCCGCGGACCGTCGTCGCCCGCCGGGACACGACCTTCGGCCGGGTGCTCGACGCGCTGCGGCCCGTCACGCTGCACGCCGCGCTCGTGTGCGCCGACACCGGGACGCTGGAGTTCGTCCACCGGCGGGAGTGGTTCACGAGCCACCCGAAGCCGCAGTTCTCGGTGGCGCACACGGTGATCCTCACGGACGCGGTCACCGCCGTCGGCTCGCACGAGCACCCGCGCTACGTCGGGGTCTACCGCGTCCAGATCGCGGCGGGGCGCGCCCGGGTCGACGTCGCGTTCCCCGACGGCGCTGAGTCGGGCGGCGCCATCGCGGGCGCGCTCGCCGGCGTCCGCGCCATCTGAGCCCGGCGCTGGGCCCTCGCGCAGCACCTGACCGCCGCCAGCCCGAGCGTCGGAGACTTCCTTTCACAGAGCGACAGAAACTCTCCGACGTTCCACCACCGGGCACCCCGGACCGCACGGGCGCGGCGTCGCCCGCCACCCGCCGCGGTGCAGCGCGCCGACGACCTGCACCGCGACCCGGCACGGGGTCACGGCCACGTGCCGCCAGCGGTAGCGCAGGGTCACCTCCCGCGTCGCGAGCAGCACCGCGTTGTCCCGCCACGTGTCGGCGTCGGTCCGGCCGCCAGGGTGACCCAGCGCGCCGTCGAGCTCTACCCGCACGCC
>JAAZAC010000277.1 GCA_012514545.1 Actinomycetales bacterium
CGGAGTGGCCAAGGTGAATACCATAGGCGCTACCTCCGATGAACCATGGGCCGCCGCTATCTCCGCCCTGGCAGAGCGCGTTAATACCCTGAAGTATCACAAACACGGCTGCGCAAGAACTGACCGGGCAGGCATTGCCCGTTGGGGCATACGCCGTGCTCACGACGGTGGCGCAGTTGTAGCCGCTCGTCTTCCCGCGGTGACACAGATACTGCCCCTGGTACGCGGTTCCCGTTCCGGTCGTGGCGGTTGGCGTTACCGCGGACTGCCCGAAGAAGTTGGGCTGCGGCGTGTGCGACGCCATCGTCAAGACTTCGATGTCGCCCGACTGGTCGTACTGCTGGCTCACCCACCGGAGTTGATAGGTCGGTGTCCCGTTCCACGTCAGGCTATACAACTGGTTCCTATCACCCGCTGACGCGCCACAGTGGGCTGCCGAGGAGACGCCACGGTTCCCGCTGCTCGTCCAGTAGATGCTGAAGCCGACGGTGCAACCCGTCCTCGAGACGCCGCCGCGTTGTCCCTGCTGGCTCGCCCCCTGCACCCAGGCGATGCGTGCCGGGACCCCGGCCTCGGCTAGCGCGAGACGGGCTCTGGCGAGGCCAGTCGCGCCCGGTTCGCTGGCGCCTTCGGGGACGGGTCCAGCTGCGTCCCAACGGGTCCGGGGGACACGCGATTCATCGACCCAAATCACGATCTCAGCCCGGGCTTCGTCAATGGCGATGCCGGCAACGTCCGGGTCGCGCGCCAATGCGGCGGAGGTCGCCTCTGCATGCTCGCGCAACTCTGGCATCAGAGCGCGATTGGTCCAGTGGATCGTGATCGAAGCGTCGCCGGCGGCCACCTTCGCCTGTGTGTCCGATGGGTTTCCTCTGATGCGGACGTGGCCGCGCACGGCAGTTGTGGTCTCGAGCCACGCCCCGTCGAAACGGTCCCCAACCGTTGTGGCGATGCGGTCAATCGCAGCCACGGCTTCGGCCTGAGACTCGAGGACTCTCTGCGCCTGCTGCTGCGTGACCCCCATGTCCCGCGAGTACTGTGCGGCGTCCAGTGCTAGTGCTTGGCTGGACTCCAGTTCGTCGCCGGGCGCCGGCGTGCGACCTTGCTCTGATTCGGGGAGTTGCTCGGCAACTGCTGCTGGGCCCGCAGCAAGACTCAGCGTCAGCAGGAGCGTTGCACTAGCCGCAACTCTGCGAGTACTCGGAAGAGGTCCGCTCACGGTGATGCCTCCTCGGGCCCCAAGAGAAGCTCGACGTCGCGACTCTACGCTTCCGGTTGTCCCCTGGGGGCCGTTTATGCATCCCTCTTCCGGATGGGCGAGCCGCCGAGTCCGCGGCGGACGGGCACGCGATGCTCAGTCCCACTGACGAGGCCAAGCCCACGAGTACGCCGAAGGGCTCAAACTGGCAGAGAGGACCAACGAGGGCGCCTGAACCCGCCGCACGGTCATGCCGCCGCCCGAGGCCCGTTGGCGCCGCGCCGACACCGACGTCCCACGTCGCGGCCGGGCTGTCCTCCGGTGCCCAACGCACCCTGCAGTGGCCCGACGCCGACGAACCGCTACCAGAACTGCTACCGCCGCCCCGCCTGACACCCGCACCCGCCCACGACGAAGGGCCCGCCACCCACGTCTCCGCAGGTCACGGGCCCTTCACTCGGCGGAGGATGGGGGATTCGAACCCCCGAGGGCTGTTAACCCAACACGCTTTCCAAGCGTGCGCCATAGGCCACTAGGCGAATCCTCCAGGCCGAACGAGGATACCGGACCCGCCTCGCGCGGGCCGAACCGCCCTGACGTGGCTCTGCGCCCCTGGCGGAGCTACGGGACGAGCCCCGCGAGGCTGCTCTCGACCGTGCGCCGCACCGCCGCGATCGGCGGCGTGCGGTCGGCGCGGGCCGTGGCGAGCAGGTACACGGTGCCGATGAGCATGGGCGCGAGCGCGTCGACGTCGGCGTGCGGCGCGAGACGGCCGGCGGCGCGCTCGGCCGCGAGGTAGTCCGCCAGCACCGCCGTCGCCTCGCCGACGAGCGGCAGGCGCGACGTGCCCATGGCGCGCAGGCGGTCGCGCACCTCGTCGCGCGCGATGACGAGCCCGGCGGTCGCGACCATCACGGGGTCCAGCAGCGCGACGAGCCCCTGGGCCACGTTCTCCGTCACGGATTCCTCGCCGACGTGCGACTGCAGTGCCGCGCCCTCCGCGCGGACCGTGGCGATTCTCTCGAGAACCAGCGCCACGAGGAACGCGTCGAAGTCGGCGAAGTAGCGGTGTAGCACGCCCTTCGCCACGCCGGCCTCCGCGGTGACGTTTCGGCTGGTCAGACCGCTGATACCGTCGCGTGCAACGAGGCGCTGCGCAGCCGCCAGGAGCTGCTGGCGGGGGTCGCGCAGCGCCACACCTGTCGGCATCTCTCACCTTCCTCAGCAGTGCTCCGAAGGGAGTGGGCATTCGCCCAAACAAGTGGGCGCACGCCCACGGTATCGCGCGGAGTCTGGAGAATCCGTGAGGCAGGGCCGCCCCGTACCCTGGGCGCGTGACGATCCTTCCCTTCGACGACCACGTCCCCGACGTCCACCCCGACGCCTGGCTCGCCCCGACGGCGACCCTCATCGGCAAGGTCCGCGTGGCCGCCGACGCGAGCATCTGGTTCGGCGCCGTCCTGCGCGGCGACATCGACGAGATCGTCGTGGGGCCCCGCTCCAACGTGCAGGACAACGTCGTCATGCACACGGAGCACGGGTCGCCCGCGGTGCTCGGCGCGGACGTGAGCGTCGGCCACGGCGCCGTCGTGCACGGCTGCACCGTCGAGGACGGCTGCCTCATCGGCATGAACGCCTCCGTGCTCACGGGCGCCGTCGTCGGCCGCGAGTCGCTCGTCGCGGCGGGCGCGGTCGTGCTCGAGGGCACCGTCGTGCCGCCGCGGTCGCTCGTCGCGGGCGTGCCCGCCAAGGTGCGGCGCCCTCTCACCGACGACGAGGTGGCCGCCATCCGCGGGAACGCCGAGCGGTACGTCCCGCGCGCCAAGGCCTACCGCCTGCCCGACGACGGCCGCTGACCCCCGCGGGCGGCCCGCCCGGCGCGGCCCGCCCCGGGTCCGCGGACCTAGGCGCGGACGAGGCGGGCGATCTCCTCGCCGTCGGCGTCCAGGAGCACGAGCGTCCGCCCGTCGAAGCCCGCCCGGGCCGCGGTGGCGAGCCACGTCGGCACGGGCGCGCCGTCGCACCCGATCGCCGTCGAGATCCCGGAGGTCGCGAGGAGCCGGCCGTCCTCGTCGACCCCCCACGCGCCGCCGCTCGCGTTGCAGCCGTCGGAGCCCTCGTACGTGCCGTCGGCCGCGAGCTCCACGTACGCGGAGCGGGTGCCCCAGCCCGGGCGCACCCAGCGCCCGACGAGGTCGGCCGCCTCCGCCGGCCGCATCCCCTCGGGCAGCGGCGCCGGCTCCGCGAAGGCCGCGCGGAGGTCGTCGGTCACCTCCGGCGGCTGCGCGTACTCCGGCACCGCGGTGTCGATCGGCTCGGGCGCGCCGTCCACGGCCAGCCGCGCCACGACCGCACCGTCCGCGTCGAGCAGCTCCCAGCCGTCGCCCGTCGGACGGTAGGCGCGCGCCGACGTCAGCCAGCCGTCGCCGTCGGGCCACGGGTCGAGCGAGCAGTCCCCGTTCGCAGCGAACGGTGCCGACGCGACGAACACCCGCGCCGACGCGCGCCAGCCGCCCGCGGCGAACCCGCGGCACTCGTCCTGCGGCCACAGCTGGTAGCTGCCGTGCGCGAGCCGCAGCCACGTGCGCTCGCCCGCCCCCTCCGCGCCGGAGACCCGCCACAGCCCGACCAGGCCGACCGGGTCCGACGCCGGGACGTCCGGCACCGGGGGCACGTCGCCCGGAGACTCCGGGCCCCGGACGCCCGCGCACGCGGCCAGCAGTAGCGCCAGCGCGCACACCACCGCCCGTCGCATCACGCCTCCTCGATCGGTAGGTGTCGCGGGGGGAGGAGGGATTGCAGGCGCCGAGGTGTCGCGGGGCGTGGAGGGATCGCGCCACCGCCCTTGCCCCGACCTTCCCTCACGGAAGGCGGAGCCCGGACCGGGGGAAGGCCCGCGGGAAGGGTCGGGGAAGGCGCGGTTCCTAGCGTCCTTCGCATCGGCCGCACCGGCGGCCCCGACCCGAGGAGGAACCGTGCAGACGAGCGAGCTGCTCCTGGCGGCGGTGCAGGCCCAGGCCGCGATGCGCCAGGTCTTCGAGCCCTACACCCACGAGCACGTCGCGACGTGGAGCGTCAGGAACCGGCGGCCGGCGCGGGAGTCGCGCCCGCGAACCGGCCTGGCCCCGGCAGGCCGTCCGCGTCGGCGTTCGCGCGACAGCGCGACGCGTCCAACGGCTGGCCGGCACGCGTGAACGCCTCCGCCGCACGGGCCCACAGGTCCGCCGCGGCGGGGGCGTCACCCTCGGCGCGGGCGACGTGCGCCCGCGCCTCGATCACGGCGGCGTCCCAGGCGAGGGTGTTCCAGCGGCGGGCGGACAGCTCCGCCGCCGCCAGGTGGCGCCGCGCGGCCTCGAGGTCGCCGGCGTCCGCGCACGCCCGCGTCGCCGGGGCGTCGAACGTCACGGAGCAGAGGAAGCAGGCGTCGTCGGGCCCGAGGGCCGCGACGGCCTCGTCCACCGCGGCGTGCGCCTGCGCCGGGTCCGGCGCCGCCACGACCTGTGTGCCGTACACGCGGGGCAGCAGGCAGGGCGCGAGGTTCGACCAGCGCGCGAGCGGCAGCGCCCGGGCGAGGAGCGTCCGGGCGCCGTCGGTGTCCCCGGCCGCCAGCCGCGCCTCCGCGAGGCGCTGGAGCGAGTGCGCCTCGCCGACGACGGACCCGATCGCCCGGTGGTGCTCCACCGCCCAGGCGAGGGTCTGCGCGGCGGCGTCGAGGTCGCCCGCCAGGAGCGCGGCCTCCCCCTCGAGGGCCGCCGCGAAGCCCACCGCGCGCGGCACGCCCGCCTTCGCGGCGGCGTCGCGCTGGGCGGGACCGCCGCCGGCATCTCGCCCGGGCTCGTCGTCCCCGCCGCGATGGGCGCCGCCGCGCTCGCCGGGGCCGGGGTGCGCCGGGAGGCCGCCCGATGACGTGGCTCGCCGTCGGCGTCGCGGCCGCCGCCTCCTACCTCATCCGGGTCGCCGCGTTCGTCGCCCCCGGGCGCCGGCCGCCGTCGGCGCGCGCGGAGGCCGCGCTGCGGGACGCGGGCATGGGCGGGCTGGCCGCGCTCGCCGTGGTCGCGGCGCTCGGCGTGGCCGCGGTGGCGCCCGGGGCCGTCGTGGTCGGGCTCGTCACGGCGGGCGGGGTCGTCGTCGTGGGCGGGCTGACGGGGCGGCCGGTGGCGCGCTGCGTGCTCGCGGGGACGGCGGTCGTCGCGGCCTCGTGGCTGGTCGCCGCGGTGTCGTGAGACCGGCCGCCGCCCCCCGCGGAACGTGACGGGCGTCACGTCCGGCACCGCCCTGACCTCCTAGTTTGACACGACCTTTGCCGTACGAAGGTCCCAGGTTGGCGTCGGAGCGACCTGCCTACGGTGGACGTGCCGGCCGAGATCCGGTCGGCGGACGACCGGGCTCCCCGCGACCGCCGGCGACCGAACCGCCGCCGCCCCGTCGCGGGGCCCGAGAAGAGGAGCGTCATGAGCACCGAGCAGAAGGTCGCCGTCGTCACCGGCGCCTACAGCGGCATCGGCCGCGCCACCGCCGTCCGCCTGGCCGCCGACGGGCACGCCGTCGTCGCCGCGGACATCCAGGGCGCGGACGAC
>JAAZAC010000036.1 GCA_012514545.1 Actinomycetales bacterium
GCGCCCGCGCGCACGGCCGGGCGCTCCACGGCGACGGCGCGGCGCTCGGGCTCGTCGCGCGCGCCCGGGACGGACCCCGTCAGCGCCGCCGCGAGGGCGCAGGCGACCGCGACGCCGACGGCGAGGCGGGTGGCGCGGCGTGCGGGCGCGCGGCGGGCCCGCGAGCCGCCGTGGTCGGCCCGCCGGGCGTGGGCTCCCGAGTGTGCGCGCACGTCGCCGCTCCGCTGCCGCCGGACGGCCGGGGTGGCCGTCGGCTCCCAGCATCACCCCGCGTGCCCCTCACGGCGAGGGGAGGCGGCGAGGGAGGCGGCGAGGGGACCGGGCGGGGAGGCGGCCGGGGCAGCGACCGACCGTGCCCCTCGCCCGGCCCGGCGGGCTCAGCGGGTGGGCTGCGACTCGAGCAGGGTGAGGAGCGTCCGCACGGCGACGCCGGTCCCGCCCGCGGGCGTGTAGCCCCACGGCTCGTGCTCGTTGAACGACGGCCCCGCGATGTCCAGGTGCGCCCACGGGGTGTCGCCCACGAACTCGCGCAGGAACACGCCCGCCGTGAGCATCCCGCCCATCCGGTCGCCGATGTTCGCCAGGTCGGCGACCTTCGACTTCAGGCTCGCCCGCAGCTCGCTCGGCAGCGGCATCGGCCACACGAGCTCGCCGGACGCGCGCGCCGCCTCGACCACGAGGTCGGGCAGCCCGCCCGTGCCCATGACCGCCGAGACGCGGTAGCCGAGGGCGACGATCTGTGCGCCCGTGAGCGTCGCGACGTCGAGGACGGCGTCGGGGTGCTCCTCGGTCGCGGCGACGAGGCCGTCCGCGAGGACGAGCCGCCCCTCGGCGTCGGTGTTGAGCACCTCGACGGTCTTGCCGCCGCGCTGGGTGATGACGTCCGACGGCCGCTGCGCCGTGCCCGACGGCATGTTCTCCGCGAGGCAGAGCCAGCCCGTCACGGCGACCGGCAGCTCGAGCGCCGCCGCCGCGAGCACGGTGTGGAGCACCGCGGCCGCGCCGGCCATGTCGCTCTTCATCGTCTCCATCGACTTGGCCGGCTTGATCGACAGGCCGCCCGAGTCGAACGTGATGCCCTTGCCGACGAGCGCGACGTGCCGCTTCGCGCGCGGCGGCGCGTAGGCGACCTTGACCAGGCGCGGCGGCCGCACGGAGCCCTGGCCGACCGCGACCAGCCCGCCGTAGCCGCCGGCCGCGAGCTGCTTCTCGTCGAGCACCGTCACCTTGACCTTGGTGCCCTTGGCGGCCGCGCGCGCGGTGTCCGCGAACGCGGCGGGGTAGAGGTCGGCGGGCGCGGTGTTGACGAGGTCGCGCACCGCGTGCACGGCCCGCGCGACGACGGCGGCCCGCGTCGTCGTCCGCTGGGCCGCCCGGTCCTTGGCGAGGCTCGTGACGACCTCGACGCGCGCCGCCGGGCGCTGCGCCTCGGGCACCGCGCGGTACCTGTCGAACGCGTACGCGCCCAGGAGGGCGCCCTCGACGACGGCGGCCAGCCGGTCGGCGTCGTCGGCGGGGAAGGCCAGCCCGAGGGAGGCGACACCCGTGATCTGGCGCGACGCGGCGCCGGCGGCCCGGCGCAGATGCTCCGGCTCGACGTCGTCCGGGTCGACCTCGCCCACCCCGACGACGGCGAGCACGGGCGCCTTCGCCACGCCGCCGGTGGGGATCCGCCGCACCTCGTCGGCCTCGCCCGTGACGCCCAGGGCGGGCGAGACGGCGAGCCGCCGCAGCGCGCCCGGGAGGTCGGCGTCGTCGAGCAGCACGGGCCCCGAGGGCCCCGAGGCGACCGGGACGACGAGGACGTCGACGTCGAGGCGGGCGGCGGGCGTGGCGGTGAGAGTCGCGGCGGTGGTCACGTCGCGATGCTATCGACCCGTATCCTGCACGCCGTGTGGATCCCCCTCGCCTGGGCCGTGGCCGCGGGCGCGCTGCTCCTGGCGGGCTGGGCCGGCTGGCGCGCGGCGCTGGACCGCCCGGTGATCCTGCGCCAGCTCCTCGCGGGCGGCGTGGTGGAGGTGCTGCTGGTCGTTCAGGCCGTCATGGCGGCGGTGCGCGGCGCGACGGGGGACGGGCCGGCCGACTCCTGGACCTTCTGGGGCTACCAGCTGACGTCCCTGTGCATCCTCCCGGCCGCGGCGCTGTGGGCGTTCGCCGAGCGCACGCGGTGGAGCTCCGTGGTGCTGCTCGTGGCGGGGCTGACCGTCGCGTTCCTCCAGCTGCGGCTCGTGCAGGTGTGGGCGTGACGGGCGCGAAGGGCGCGACGGGCGCGACGGCCCCGGAGCCCCGCGGGGAGACCGCCACCGGGCCGGGCCGGCTCGTCGTCGCCGTGTACGCCGTGCTCGCGATCGCGGCGACGTTCCGCTCGGGCGTGCAGATCCTGCGCGACTTCGACGCCGCGCCGCTCGCCTACGCGCTCTCCGGCGTGGCCGCCGTCGTGTACGTGCTCGCGACGGTCGCGCTCGCGCAGGGCGGTCGGTGGCGGCCGGTGGCGTGGGTCGCGGTCGGGACGGAGCTCGTGGGCGTCGTCGTGGTCGGGGCGCTCTCCCTCACGCGGGCCGACCTCTTCCCGGACGCGACGGTGTGGTCCGGCTTCGGGCAGGGGTACGGCTACGTGCCGGCGGTGCTGCCGCTGGTCGGCCTGTGGTGGCTGTGGCGAACCCGGCCACGCGGGGGTGGCTCCGCCCGATAGGTTGCGGGCGTGTACCGGCTGCTCTTCAACCAGGTCTTCCGCCGCATGGACCCGGAGCGGGCCCACCACCTCGCCTTCACGGGCATCCGCTGGGTCGCGGCGGTGCCGGGCGTGGCGTGGCTGCTGCGGCGCTGGTTCACGCGCGGCCACGCGCCGGTGGAGGTGCTGGGCACGCGGTTCCCGGCGCCGTTCGGCCTCGCGGCCGGGTTCGACAAGAACGGCGTGGGGGTGCGCGGGCTGACGATGCTCGGCTTCGGCTGGGTGGAGGTCGGCACGATCACGGCCCTCGCCCAGCCGGGCAACGAGCGGCCGCGGCTGTGGCGCGTGCTCGACGAGCGGGCGATCCGCAACCGCATGGGCTTCAACAACGACGGCGCCGCCGAGGTCGCCGAGCGCCTGCGCCGGCTGCGCCGTCGGCGGTCGGGGCGCGGGTACGTCGTCGGGGTGAACATCGGCAAGAGCCGGGCGACCCCGGCGGAGGAGGCCGCACAGGACTACGCGACGAGCGCGCGGCTGCTCGCGCCGTACGCGGACTTCCTCGTGGTCAACGTGTCGAGCCCGAACACGCCCGGCCTGCGCGACCTGCAGGCCGTGGACCGGCTGCGCCCGATCCTCGAGGCGGTGCGCGCGGCGGCCGACGAGGCGACCGGGCCGGGCGCCGTCCCCGTGCTCGTCAAGATCGCGCCCGACCTCTCCGACGAGGACGTCGACGCGGTCGCCGACCTCGTGACCGACCTCGGTCTCGCCGGGGTCGTCGCGGTGAACACCACCGTCGCGCACGACCACGGCCCCGGCGGCCTGTCCGGCCCGCCGCTGCTGCCGCGGGGCCTGGCGGTGGTGGCCCGGGTGCGGGCGCGTCTCGGCGAGGGGCCCGTCGTCATCGGCTGCGGCGGCATCACGACGGCGGACGACGCGCGGGCCTACCTCGACGCGGGCGCGGATCTCGTGCAGGGGTACACGGGCTTCATCTACGAGGGGCCGTTCTGGGCGTCGCGGGTCAACCGGGGGCTCGCGCGCGCCGGCGTGGGGGCGGCCCGGTGACCGCGCGGCCGGCCTGGGACTGGGAGTTCCTCGACGCGGCGGACCGGCCGATGGACCAGCCGGTCAGCCCCGCGTTCGCCAGCCGGTTCGACGCCGAGGCGTGGCTGGGGGAGACGTGGCGGCAGCTGGCGGAGGCCGGCGTCGCCGCCGCGCGTTTGGCGCACCACGGGGACCCCGTGGGCGCGCCGCTGCCCCTGCGGACGTCCTGAGCCGTCCTGAGGCGCCGCGCCACGGGCACGGCCGACCGGCCTCCCGGCCCGGGGCGTGACAGCCGAGCGTTCCCCCGGGCCGGGGCCGGCCTCACCAGGGCCGTGCGGCCGGTGAGCTCTCGTGCGTGCGGGCGGGGTCGCGCTCGACGACGTCGCCCAGCACCTCGTCGATCCGGGCCATGAGCGCCGGCGGGATCTCGACGCCGGACGCCTTGACGTTCTCGGCGACCTGCTCGGGCCGGGAGGCGCCGATGATCGCGGCCGCCACGTTGTCGTTCTGCAGCACCCACGCGACGGCGAGCTGCGCCATCGTCAGCCCGAGCTCGTCGGCGACGGGGCGCAGCCGCTGCACGCGCTCCAGCACGTCGTCGCGGAGGAAGCGCTGGATGAAGCGGGCGCCGCCCTTCTCGTCGGTCGCGCGGGAGCCCGCGGGCGGCGCCGCGCCCGGCCGGTACTTGCCGGTGAGCACGCCCTGGCCGACGGGGGAGAACACGATCTGGGAGAGGCCCTCCTCGCGCGAGGCGGGCACGACCTCCGCCTCGATGACCCGCCACAGCATCGAGTACTGCGGCTGGTTGGAGACGAGCCGGAAGCCGAGGTCGCGCGCGAGCGTCTGGCCCGCGCGGATCTGCTCGGCGGTCCACTCGCTCACGCCGATGTAGAGCGCCTTGCCCTGCCGGACGACGTCGGCGAACGCCTGCATCGTCTCCTCGAGCGGCGTGCCGTGGTCGTAGCGGTGGGCCTGGTAGACGTCGACGTAGTCGGTGCGCAGGCGGCGCAGCGAGCCGTGGATCGACTCCATGATGTGCTTGCGCGACAGGCCGCAGTCGTTGGGGCCGCCCGGGCCGACGGGCCAGAAGACCTTCGTGAGGATCTCGAGCGACTCGCGGCGCTGGCCGGCGAGCGCCTCGCCGAGCACCTGCTCCGCGACCGTGTTCGCGTAGACGTCGGCGGTGTCGAACGTCGTGATGCCCGCGTCGAGCGCCGCGTGGACGCAGGCGATCGCGGCGTCGTTCTCCACCTGGGAGCCGTGCGTGATCCAGTTGCCGTAGGCGATCTCGGAGATCTGCAGGCCGCTGCTGCCGAGGAACCGGTGCTTCATGCGGCGAGTCTAGCCGCGATGCGCGAATCGATTCGACGTGTCGACGGGCGGCGACGCCGTCGCCGGTCGGCCGGCGCGCTCAGCGGACGGTGGCGCCCCGCTCGACCTTGGGCTTGGGCAGGCGCATCCGCCGCAGCTGGTAGGCGCGCAGCACCCCGTACATGACGGTCCCGCGGGGGATCCGCTCGGGCGGGAACTTCGCGCCGAGCACCTTGCGCAGCCGCCGCGCGAGCAGCCAGCCGTCGATCACGGCGTACGCCGCCGCGGCCATGGTCAGGTAGTTGACCGTCGCGAGGTAGTAGACGGCGCCCTGCTCGCCGAGGCCCGTGACCACGAGCGGGAGGGCGAGCAGCGCGACCATGAGCCCGATGGCGACCCACAGGAAGTAGTCGCCGAAGTTGCGCCGGGAGTCGACGACGTCGCGCGCCATGCGGCGCACCGGCCCCTTGTCGCGCGCGGGCAGGTACCGCTCGTCGCCCTCGAGCATCGCCTTCTGCTCGGCGAGCCGACGCTGGCGCTCCGCGGCCTTGCGCGCCTTGGCGTCGCCGCGCGTGTCCGGCACGATCGGCCGTCGGCGGGCCGCCTCGGCCTCCTTGCGCTTCGGCGTCGGGCGCCCCTTGCCCCGCGGGGCGCGGTCGGCGGACGCCTCCGGGTGCCCGGCGTCGGGCGTGGTCGGAGGCGCGGACGGGGACGGTCGCTTGCGGGGGGGCACGGGGCAAGGGTACGCGAGCCGCGCCGGTACGTTGGTGGCCGTGACCACCCCCGACGCCTCCCGCCCCGCCCCGTCCGCCGACGACCTGCGCGCCCGCGTCCGCCGGGAGTGGCCGCGCGCGCGGGCCGACCTTGCCGACCTCGTGCGGATCCCCGGCGTCTCGAACCCGGCGTTCGACCCCGCCGAGGTCCGCCGGAGCGCCGAGGCCGTCGCGGACCTGCTGCGCGAGGTGCTGCCGGACGTGACCATCCGCACGGCCACCCGGGCGGACGGCTTGGAGAGCCGGCCCGCCGTCGTCGGCCGCGCGCCCGCGCCCGACGGCGCCCCGACCGTCCTCCTCTACGCGCACCACGACGTCCAGCCGCCCGGGGCCGACGACGCGTGGCGCACCCCGCCGTTCGAGCCCACCGAGCGGGACGGCCGGCTGTACGGCCGCGGGGCGGCCGACGACAAGGCCGGCATCGTCGCGCACCTGACGGCCCTGCGGGCCCTGGGCGCGGACCGGCGCGTGGGCGTCACGGTGTTCGTCGAGGGCGAGGAGGAGGTCGGCTCGCCGACGTTCCTCGACTTCCTCCGCGAGCACCGCGACGTGCTCGCCGCCGACCTCGTGGTGCTCGCCGACTCCGTCAACTGGAAGGTGGGCGTGCCCGCGTTCACCACGAGCCTGCGCGGGCTCGTGGACTGCGTGGTGGAGGTGGCGGTGCTCGACCACGCGCTCCACTCCGGGATGTACGGCGGGCCCGTGCTCGACGCGCTGACCCTGCTCGTGCGCCTGCTCGCGACCCTGCACGACGACGCCGGGGACGTCGCCGTGGCGGGGCTCGTCTCCGCCCCGCCGCCCGCCGTCGACTACGACGAGGCGGACTTCCGCGCCGACGCCGGCCTGCTGCCGGGCACCGCGCTCGCCGGGACCGGTTCGATCACGGAGCGGCTGTGGACCAAGCCGGCGCTGTCCGTCATCGGGATCGACGCGACGAGCGTCGCGCACGCGTCGAACACGCTGGCGCCGAGCGCCCGCGCCAAGATCTCGCTGCGGGTCGCGCCCGGCCAGGACCCGGCCGAGGCCCTCGCGGCGCTGCGCGCGCACCTCGAGGCGCACGCCCCCTTCGGGGCGCGCGTCACGGTGACCGACGGCGAGCTCGGCCGGCCGTGGGCGGGCGCGGCCGACTCCCCCCTGGCCCGCGTGGCCCGCGAGGCGTACGCGGAGGCGTGGGGGACCGACGTCGTCGACGTCGGGCTGGGCGGGTCGATCCCGCTCGTCGCCGACCTCCTCGAGGTCTTCCCGGAGGCGACCGTGCTGGTCACCGGCGTGGAGGACCCGGACTCGCGGGCGCACAGCGAGAACGAGTCGGTCCACCTGGGCGAGCTCGAGCGCGCCGCGCTGGCCGAGGCCCTGCTCCTGGCCCGCCTGGGCTGAGGCGCCCCGGGGGGAGGCCGGTCCGGGCGGGTCAGCGGCGGTTCGCCCAGCGGGACTCGAGCGCCGGGCGCTCGATCCACCGCCACGACGCTGCCGCGATCGCGTAGGTGAGCGCGAGCATCACCATCGAGATCGTGAAGTGCGTGCTCGGGTTCGCGATGCGGCCGTAGGAGTACCAGCCGCCCGTGATGTGCGCGAACCCCTCGAGCAGGAGGTAGTGCCAGATGTAGATGCCGAAGCTGATGCGCGCGGTGTACCGGGCGACCGGGTTGTCCACGAGGCCGCCGAGCACCTCGGAGTGGGCGAGGCCCACGAGCGCCACCCCGACGAGCCCGGCGAACCACGGGAACAGGTACGGCTGGCCCTGGAAGTTCGTGTGGAACAGCGGCTCGGGCGGCTCGCGGTTGACCCACACGAGCACCGCGGCGGCGGCGAGCGCCCCGCCCGCGAGCGCGTCGAACCCCCAGTGCCGGCGCCCGCCGCGGCGCAGCTGCCACCACGCGATCGCCGCCGCGGCCGCGATGCCCACGCAGAAGTGCGCGAAGAAGCCGACCGGGTTGTACGACGGCATCCACTCCTTGGCGCCGCCGAGGTCGCCCCACTGCCAGCCGCGCCGCTCCGGGCCGGGCACGAGCGTGGTGACGATCCACTGGTTCGCCCCGACGATCACGCCGACGACCGCGACCCAGTACGCGAGCGCGAGCCGAGCGCTGCGCCGCGGCAGGCGGAACAGCCCCCCCATGGCGATCGGCAGCAGCACGTAGCTGACCACCTCGAACCCGATCGACCACAGCGGCCCGTTCATCGGCACCGGGAAGAACGTGACCCAGTGGAACCCGGACGTGAACGTGAGGCCGGCGAGGAGCCGGACGAGCCGGTGCTGGGCATCCGGGAACACCGCCAGCGCCAGCAGCGAGCTCACGGCGAGGCTCGCGTAGAACCCCGGCACGATCCGCGCGGCCCGGCGGCGCGCGTAGTGCCCGATGCGCGGGAACGGCCGCCCGGTGAGGTACGCCCGCCAGAACGGCGTCGCGAGGAGCATGCCCGACAGGACGAAGAAGATGCTGACCCCGAACGGGCCCTTCATCATGACGAGCTGCAGGTCGCGCACCCACGGCACCTGGTCGGGGGAGAGTCGCTGGAACAGGTGCGACATCACCACCCAGAGCGCCGCGAGCGCGCGCAGCCCGTCGGCCCCGGTGATGCGCCCACCGCGGGCGGCGGCACCGGCGACCGTGGCCCGGGCGTCGGCGGGCAGCGGCCGGTCGTCGCCGGTCGTGAACCCGGTCCGGAACCCGGTCGTGAGCCCGGTCGTGCTCGCGGTCACGGGCGGACGGTAGCCGATCGCCGGGGCGGCGGAGGGGCGTTCCGCCGACGGGTTCCGGCGGGGTGTCCGGCCCCTCCCGCGCCGGCGGCGCGCGGGGGCGGACGGCGCGCGGGACGGCGCTCAGGACGGGTCGCGGTGCGCGACCCCGACGGCGCGCGCCCAGGCGGCGACGTCGTCGGGCAGGGGAGGGCTCTGCACGTCCCCGCCGAGGAGGGCGACGACGTCGGGCGCGGGGACGCGCCCGCCCCCGCGGGCGAGGAACCGCCCGGCGACCCAGGCCCGGACGACGAGCTCGGTGCCCCGCGTGAACACCTGCTCGAGGTAGGCGACGCGCGGGTCCCAGCCGAGCACGCGGGAGGTGATGGTGAACCTGTCGCGCAGGCGCAGGGAGCGGCGGTAGGAGACCGTCGACGCCGCGACGACCGGGTACCAGCCGCGCTCGCGCAGGGCGCCGAGGCCGCCGAGGTCGGCGAGGAGGTTGGTGCGGGCGACGTCCATCATCTGCAGGTACACGCCGTTGTTGACGTGCAGGTAGAGGTCGAGGTCGCCCGGGCGCACGCGCATCCGCGTGACGGACGGGTCGAGGACCCCCTGGCCGGGGACGGGGCGGCGCGGTCGGAGGGCCACGCGGGCGAGGTGCAGCTGGCGGCTCACCCGCCGACGGTAGCCCGCCGCCGTCGTCCGGGCAGTGGGGCGCGGGCGGGCCCGTCAGACCGGCGGGGCCGGGTCGTACTGGATCTGGCGGCGCACGGCCCGCGCGGCCTCGACCGACTCGAGCCGCGCGACGAGGTGCAGGGCCATGTCGATGCCGGCCGAGACGCCCGCGGAGGTGACGACGTCGCCGTCGTCGAGGAAGCGTGCCTCGGTGTCCACGAGCACGCTCGGGTCGAGGCGCGCGAGCTCGTCGACGGCCGACCAGTGCGTGGTGGCCGGGCGCCCCGCGAGCAGGCCGGCCGCGGCGTAGACGAGCGCCCCGGTGCACACGCTCGCCATGAGCGGCGTCGTCGCGCGCATCCGCCGGATCCACGCGAGGTGGTCGCGGTCCGCGGCGAGGCGGCGCGTGCCCCACCCGCCGGGGTGGATGAGCACGTGCAGCGGTCCGACCGTCTCGGCGCCCCGGTCCGGGACCAGGCCGAGCCCCTTCGCGCAGCGCACGGGGGCGCCGTCGGCGGAGAACGTCAGCACGTCGGGACGCAGCGCGGACTGGCGCGCCCAGGCCGCGAGGACGTCGTAGGGTCCGACGACGTCGAGCTCCTCCGCGTCGTCGAAGACGAAGATGCCCACCTGCAGCGGTCGGTCCGTGCCCACCCGCCCAGGGTGCCGGAACTCGGCGCGCGGGAAAAGCAGGGCGCGGGCGTCGGCGCCGGTCAGGCGCCCGGCAGCGCCAGCATCTGGTCGAGCGCGACGCGGGCCCAGTGCGCGTCGTCGGGGTCGACGACGATTCGGTTCGGCACGCGCCCGTCGACGAGGGACTCCAGCGCCCACACGAGGTGGGGCAGGTCGATGCGGTTCATCGTCGAGCAGAAGCACACCGTCGAGTCGAGGTAGTGCACGTGCTTGTCCGGGTACCGCTTCGCGAGCCGGCGGACCAGGTTGAGCTCGGTGCCGATCGCCCACGACGAGCCCGCCGGGGCGGCCTCGAGCGCGTGGACGATGTACTCCGTCGAGCCCACCATGTCGGCGGCCGTGACGACCTCGTGCTTGCACTCGGGGTGGACGAGCACCGTCACGTCGGGGATGCGCTCGCGGAACTCGGTGACGTTCTGCACCGAGAAGCGCCCGTGCACCGAGCAGTGTCCCTTCCAGAGGATCATCCGCGCGTCCGCGAGCTGCTCGGCCGTGAGGCCGCCGTCGGGCCGGCGCGGGTCGAAGACCACGCACTGCTCGAGCGGGACGCCGAGCTGCAGCACCGCGGTGTTGCGGCCCAGGTGCTGGTCGGGCAGGAAGAGGACCTTGCCGTCGCCGTCGACCCCGCCGACCTGGTCGAACGCCCAGCGCAGCGCGACCTGCGCGTTCGACGACGTGCAGACCGTGCCGCCGTGGCGCCCGGTGAACGCCTTGATCGCCGCCGACGAGTTCATGTAGGTGACGGGGACCGTGCGCTCGGCGACGCCGGCGTCGGCGAGGACCGCCCAGGCCTCCTCGACCTGCTCGATCGCGGCCATGTCGGCCATCGAGCAGCCCGCGGCGAGGTCGGGGAGCACCACCTGCTGGTCGTCTGTGGTGAGGATGTCCGCCGATTCGGCCATGAAGTGCACGCCGCAGAAGACGATGAACTCCGCCTGCGGGCGGGCCGCGGCCTCGCGCGCGAGCTTGAAGGAGTCCCCGGTGACGTCCGCGAACTGGATGACCTCGTCGCGCTGGTAGTGGTGGCCGAGCACGAACACCCGGTCGCCGAGGGCGGCCTTCGCGGCCCGCGCGCGCTCGGCGAGCTCCGGGTCGCTGGGCGCGGGCAGCGCGCCGGGACACTCGACGCCGCGCTCCGACGCGAGGTCGCTCGCGCGCCCGAGCAGCAGGAGCGCGGACGGGGTGGGCTCGACGAAGTCGGTCGTGGTCGTCGCGGTCACGGCCTCGATTCTTCCACGCCGCCGTCCGCGCCCCCGACCGGGGAATCCCGCGGCGGGCGGGGCGTGGGGCAGCGCCCGGGGGAGGCGCGCGGCGAGGGAGCGGGGGCGGCGCGCGGCGAGGGCGCGGGAGAGGGCGCGTGGGCCAGGATGGTCCGGTGCGCGTCCTCGTCGCCCCCGACTCCTTCGGCGGCACCCTCACAGCCGTCCAGGCGGCCGAGGCGATCGCCGAGGGGTGGCACCGCGGCGCGCCCCACGACGACGTCGCCCGGCTGCCCCTGTCCGACGGCGGCCCCGGCTTCGTCGACATCCTCCACGCCGCGGCGAGCGGCCGGGGGGCGGAGGACGTCGCGCTCGTGCCGCGCACGGTGACCGGGCCCCTCGGCGACCCCGTGCCCGCCGTGCTCCTGCGCACGGCCTCCGACGCCGGGGTGACCGTGTACGCGGAGGCGGCGCACGCCGTCGGGCTGCACCTGGTGCCGCCGGACCGGCGGGACCCGACGCGCACGACGTCGGCGGGGGTCGGCGAGCTGCTGCGCGCGGCGGTCGAGCTGGGGGCGACGCGGGTCGTCGTCGGGCTGGGCGGCTCGGCCACGAACGACGGGGGCGCGGGCATGCTCGCCGCGCTCGGCATGGCCTCCCCGGTGCTGCGACGCGGCGGGGGCGCGCTCGCGGACGCCGGCCCCGACGACGTCGCCGACCTCGCGGTGGCCCGGGCGGCCGTCGCGGGCGTGGACCTCGTGGCCGCGGCGGACGTCGACGTGCCGCTGCTGGGGCTGCACGGCGCCAGCGCGGGGTTCGCGCCCCAGAAGGGAGCCACGCCCGAGCAGGCGCAGCACCTCGAGCGCGCGCTCGGCCACCTCGCCGCGCTGCTGGGCGACCTCGACCCGCCCGACCCGCGGTCCCTGCCGCTCGCGCCCGCCGCGGCGCTCGCCGTGGGCGCCCCGTCGCGGCCCCGCCGCTGGTCGACGCTGCCCGGCGCGGGCGCGGCGGGCGGGCTCGGGTTCGGGCTCGCGGTGCTGGGCGCGCGCGTGCTGCCCGGCGCGGGCGTGGTGGCCGACGCCGTCGGGCTGGCCGCACGGGTCGCCGCGGCCGACCTCGTGGTCACGGGGGAGGGCCGCCTCGACTGGCAGTCGATGCACGGGAAGGTCGTCTCGACGGTCGCGGCCGAGGGGCTCGCGCGCGGGGTGCCCGTGGTGGTCGTAGCGGGCGAGGTGACGCTCGGCCGGCGCGAGTGGGCGGGCGCGGGCGTGAGCGGGGCGTACGCGGTCGCCGAGCGGCCGGACCAGGTCGCGGCGTCGCTCGCGGACCCGGCGGGCACGCTCGCGGCGCGCGCCGAGCGCGTCGCGCGCACGTGGTCCCCGCGGCCCGCGGGCGGCTGACGGACCGGGCTGGCGCCGGTCTCACCCGGGACCGAAGGGCAGGCGGCGGCGCCGCGTGCGTGGGATCCTCGTCCACGGCGCGGCGCGCGGACGCCGTCGCTCCCACGACGGCGTACGCTGGAAGAACCGGCCCGGCCCGTGCGTTCTTCGGGCACCGACGGCCCCGTGACGAGGAGACAGCATGACCGAGACCACCCAGACCGCGACCCACGGCGTCGAGCTGACCGACGTCGCCGCCGCCAAGGTGCGCGCGCTGCTCGAGCAGGAGGGGCGCGACGACCTGCGGCTCCGTGTCGCCGTCCAGCCGGGCGGGTGCTCGGGCCTCATCTACCAGCTCTACTTCGACGAGCGGCTGCTCGACGGCGACGCCGTGCGCGACTTCGGCGGCGTGGAGGTCGTCGTGGACCGCATGAGCGTGCCGTACCTCGACGGCGCCACGATCGACTTCGCCGACACCATCGAGCGCCAGGGTTTCACGATCGACAACCCGAACGCGGGCAGCTCCTGCGCCTGCGGCGGCTCGTTCGCCTGAGCCTTCGCCCCACCTGATCGCCGGGACCGTCCGACGCGGAGTCGGGCGGTCCCGTGCTGTCCGGGCCCTTCGGCCCGAGGGCCGGCCCTCAGCCGGCGAGGCGGACCCGCGTGGCCCACGCGGGTCCGTGCGCCGCGTCGCCCGCCGCCGGCTCCTCGAGCGGGACCGTGTCGAGGACCTCGTGGCCCCGCATGCGCGCCCAGGCCGGGATGTCGTGGCGCGCGGCGGGGTCGGTCCACCACACCGTGACGACGGCGCCCGGGGCCGCGTCCTTCGCCGCCCGGGCCAGCCGGATCACGGGGGCGGGGCACCGCAGCCCCCGCGCGTCCACGACCTCGCCCGACGGCGCCGGCCCTTCCGGCCCGACCGGACCCACCGGCCCGCTCGCGCCGCTCACAGCCCGCCCGCCCCGACCGCGCCGCGCACCTCGGCGACGACCTCGGGCAGCACGGCGAGGAACGCGTCGACCTGCTCCGCGGTGACGTTGCGGGGGAGTGCGATGCGCACGTTGCCGTGCGTGAGCACGCCCATCGCGGCGAGCACGTGGCTCGGCTCGAGCGAGCTCGACGTGCACGCGGACCCCGACCCCACGGCGAAGCCCCGGCGGTCCAGCGCGCCCAGCAGCGCCTCGCCGTCGACGTACAGGCACGAGAAGGTCACCACGTGCGGCAGGCGGTGGTCGGGGTCGCCCACCACCTCGACGTCGGGCACGGTCGCGGCGACGCGCTCGCGGATGCGCGCCACGAGCGCCGCCCGCGGGTCGGGCGCCGCGCGCTCGGCGAGCACCGCCCGCAGCGCGGCCGCGCCGGCCACCGCGGCCGGCACGCTGACGCCCCCGGGGGCCCAGGGGTCCTCGTCCTCGGGGCCGACCGGCGCCGTGCGCACGCGCGCCCGCACCGCGAGCACGCCGACGCCGGGCACCCCGCCCCAGTCGGGCGGGTCGGCGGCCAGGACGTCCCAGTCGGCCCCGACGTCGACGTGGCCCACGCTCGCCCCGGCGTCGACGAGCAGGGGGACCCTGGCGGCGAGGGCGTGCGCGTGCGCCTCCGCGACCGGCTGCCGGGTGCCCACCTCGCCGTTCGCGTGCTGCAGGACGGCGAGGGCCGTCGTCGCGCCGACGGCGGCCCGCCAGGCGTCGAGGTCCACCCGCCCCGCGCGGTCCACGCCGACGACGACCGCCTCGCCCGCGGCGCGCGCGGCCGCGATGACGGCGGCCCGCTCCACGGCGGGCAGGACCACCCGGGTGCCCACCCGCCGTCGGGCACGCGTGGTCGCGGCGACGGCGGCGTGCAGGCTCGCGGTGTGCCCGGGCGTGAGGTGCACCTCCGCGGTCCGCGCACCGAGCGCCTCGGCGAACGTCTCGCGGGCCGCGTCGAGGAGGAGGCGCGCTCGTCTGCCCTCGGCGTGCACGCGCCGCGGGTCCGCCCAGCCGTCGTCCAGCGCGGCCAGGAACGCCTCCCGGGCGACGGGGTGCACCGGCGCCCGGCCGCCGGCGTCCAGGTAGGTCCGCACGCGGCCACGCTAGCGCGCGTCGCCGCCGGTCAGGCCCGCGATTTTGCACGGCCAGCTCACCGTCGACACCGGGTGATCAGAGGCGGACACCGGTGCCCGCGCGCGGTAGGCTGACCGAGCCAGGACCAAGGTCCCAAGTGACGCGCGCGCCGCCGCGTCCTGACTCGAATGTGAGGTCAGCGTGGACAACCCCCGCCGACGCCGATCGCGGGTCCTCCCCGCGGCGGCGGTGGTCGCCGGCACCGCACTGCTGAGCGGGTGCTCGGCCGAGCAGGTCGGCCGCGGCTTCCTGCCCGGCTACGCGGACGGCGAGGTCACCAACATGACCGAGCGCGTCACGACCCTGTGGACCGGCTCGTGGGTCGCCGCGCTCGCGGTCGGCCTCGTCGTGTGGGGGCTCGTCCTGTGGTGCGTCACCGTCTACCGCAAGCGCAAGGACGACGACGTGCTGCCGGTCCAGCTCCGGTACCACGTGCCGCTCGAGGTCATGTACATCGTCCTGCCGATCCTCATGATCGGCGTGATGTTCATCTACACGGCCCGGGACATCGACGCGATCTCCGCGCTCGAGGAGGACCCCGACGTCGTCATCGAGGTCTACGGCAAGCAGTGGAGCTGGGACTTCAACTACCTCGACGAGGACGTCTGGGACTCCGGGGTGCACGTCGAGGACATCGGCGGCGCCGAGACGCCCGACATGCCCACGCTCTACCTGCCGGTCGACGAGCGCGTGGAGTTCCGGCTCCGGTCCCGCGACGTCATCCACTCGTTCTGGGTGCCCGCGTTCCTGTACAAGCTCGACGTCTTCCCCGGCCAGGAGAACGTCTTCCAGGTCGTCCCGACCCGCGAGGGCACCTACGCCGGCAAGTGCGCCGAGTTCTGCGGCGAGTACCACGCGGGGATGCTCTTCAACGTCGCCGTCGTCTCCCGGGAGGAGTACGACGCCCACATCGAGGCGCTCCGCGAGGCCGGCCAGACGGGCCGCCTGGGACCGGAGCTCGACCGTGAGCACACGACCGGCGACGACAGCTCGATCCCGACCGGGGAGGCCTGATGACCGCCTACGCGCAGCCCGCGAGCGCGATCGCCGCAGCACCGCAGCGGTCGCTCGGACGCGCGGTCATCCGCTGGGTGACGACCACCGACCACAAGCAGATCGGCTACCTGTACCTCGTCACGTCGTTCGTGTGGTTCCTGCTCGGCGGCGTGATGGCGCTCGTCATCCGCGCCGAGCTGTTCGCGCCCGGCCAGCAGGTGGTGCAGAGCCCGGAGCAGTACAACCAGCTCTTCACCATGCACGGCACGATCATGCTGCTGCTCTTCGCGACGCCCCTCTTCGCGGGCTTCGCGAACGTCATCATGCCGCTGCAGATCGGCGCGCCCGACGTCGCGTTCCCGCGGCTCAACGCGTTCTCGTACTGGCTCTACCTGTTCGGCGGCCTCATCGCCGCGGGCGGGTTCCTCACGCCGTCGGGCGCGGCCGCGTTCGGCTGGTTCGCCTACACGCCGCTGTCGACGACGACGTACAGCCCGGGCCTCGGCGGCGACCTGTGGGTGTTCGGGCTGGCGCTCGCCGGTTTCGGCACCATCCTCGGCGCCGTCAACTTCATCACGACGATCATCACGATGCGCGCGCCCGGCATGACGATGTTCCGGATGCCGATCTTCAGCTGGAACATCCTCATCACGAGCCTGCTCGTGCTCATGGCGTTCCCGCCGCTGGCGTCCGCGCTCTTCGCGCTCGGCTCCGACCGGCGCCTCGGGTCGCTCGTGTTCGACCCGGAGCACGGCGGCCCGATGCTGTGGCAGCACCTGTTCTGGTTCTTCGGGCACCCCGAGGTCTACATCATCGCGCTGCCGTTCTTCGGCATCATCACCGAGGTCATCCCGGTGTTCAGCCGCAAGCCGATCTTCGGCTACAAGGGCCTCGTCTACGCGACCATCGCCATCGCGGCGCTGTCGGTGACGGTGTGGGCGCACCACATGTACCCGACCGGCCAGGTCCTGCTCCCGTTCTTCGCCCTCATGACGATGACGATCGCCGTCCCCACGGGCGTGAAGTTCTTCAACTGGATCGGCACGATGTGGCGGGGGAAGCTCACCTTCGAGACGCCCATGGTCTGGGCCCTCGGCTTCATGGTGACGTTCCTCTTCGGCGGCCTGACCGGCGTCATCCTCGCCTCGCCGCCGCTGGACTTCCAGGTGCACGACTCGTACTTCGTCGTCGCGCACTTCCACTACGTCGTGTTCGGCACCGTCGTCTTCGCGATGTTCTCCGGCTTCTACTTCTGGTGGCCGAAGTTCACCGGCCGGATGCTCGACGAGCGGCTCGGCAAGCTGCACTTCTGGCTGACCTTCGTCGGCTTCCACATGACCTTCCTCATCCAGCACTGGCTCGGCGCGGGCGGCATGCCGCGGCGGTACTTCGACTACCTCCGCGAGGACGGCTTCACGTGGATGCACCAGCTCTCGACCGTGGGCTCGGTCATCCTGGGCGCCGCGACGCTGCCGTTCCTCTGGAACGTCTACCGGAGCGCACGCGGCCCGCTGGTCACCGTCGACGACCCGTGGGGCTACGGCAACTCGCTCGAGTGGGCGACGTCGTGCCCGCCGCCGCGGCACAACTTCACCTCGCTGCCGCGCATCCGCTCGGAGCGGCCGGCCTTCGACCTGCACCACCCCGAGGTCGCCGCGATGGACCACGTGGAGCCCGACGACGCCCCGCTGGACTGGGAGGCCGACCGGCGCGGCCAGGTGTCCGCCGCGCAGGAACGCCTGGCGACGGGTGACGCCCGGCCCGAGCAGTCGACGGCGACGATCGTCGACGACCGGCCCCGGCCCGAGGACGAGGAGGACGAGCGATGAGGTTCGAGAGCCGCCTGTTCCTGGCGCTGGTCCCGTTCTTCCTGGTCGTCACCCTCGCGTACGGCTGGTGGAGCGGGTGGGAGCCCGTCGGCGTCGTGGCGCTCCTGCTCCTCGCGGGCCTCGTCGGGATGATCGGCATGTACCTCGCCCTCGTGGCGCGCCGCATCGACCCGCGGCCCGAGGACGACCCGCAGGGCGAGATCGCCCAGGGCGCCGGCGAGCAGGGCGTGTTCAGCCCGGGCAGCTGGTGGCCGATCGCCTGCGCCGGCGCGGCGGCCGTCGTCTTCCTCGGGCTGGCCGTCGGCTGGTGGCTCGTGGGCGTCGGGTTCGTCCTGGGGCTCCTCGCGCTCGTCGGCTGGGTGTTCGAGTTCTCCCGCGGCCAGCACGCGCACTGAGCGCGCGCTCAGCCCCGCTCAGCGGCTCCGACCGACAGGACGCGAGACGGCCCGGCCCCCCGAGGGGGACCGGGCCGTCGTCGTACTCGGCTGCGGTCAGACGGCGGGGACGATGAGCCCCTGCGTCTGCGTGCGGGCGCGGGCGAACCGCTGCTCCGCGTCCGCCCAGTTCACGACGTTCCACCACGCCTTGACGTAGTCCGCCTTGACGTTGACGTAGTCGAGGTAGAACGCGTGCTCCCACATGTCGAGGAGCACCACGGGCACGACGCCGAGCGGGATGTTGCCCTGCTGGTCGTAGAGCTGGAAGGTGATGAGCTTCTGGCCGACCGAGTCCCACGCGAGGATCGCCCAGCCCGACCCCTGGATGCTCGTCGCCACGGCCGCGAAGTGGGCGGCGAAGGCCTCGAAGGAGCCGAAGTACTCGTCGATGGCCGCGGCGAGCTCCCCGCTCGGGCGGTCCGCGGCGTCGGGCGCGAGGTTCTGCCAGAACGCCGAGTGGTTGACGTGGCCGCCCAGGTTGAACGCGAGCGTCTTCTCCAGCCCCATGACGGACGCGAAGTCGTTCTTCTCGCGGGCCTCGGCGAGCTTCTCCAGCGTCTGGTTCGCGCCAGTCACGTAGGCCGCGTGGTGCTTGTCGTGGTGCAGCTCCATGATCCGGCCGGAGATGTGCGGCTCGAGGGCTCCGTAGTCGTAGGGCAGGTCGGGCAGCGTGTACTCAGCCATGAGCTCCTCCGGTTGGCAGACAAGATCGTCTTAGGCGTGAACTGCGTCACGCTCGGACGCATTCCCCACTCTGGTCCAGGATCACGCGTCGTGCGCGTCGGCCGCGCCGGAGCCGCCCTGACCCGACGTCGGGAGGGCGCCCACGGGCTGCCCGCCGGCCTCGACGGCCGCGCCGGCGTCGGCGGCGCCGACCTCGTCGTGGCCGTGCGCCTGGGCCGCCGCGAGCTCCGCCGGCGTGACGGGCTCGACACGGTCCTCGTAGAAGAGCCGGGACAGCCGGTGCCGGATGGCGTCCTTGCGGTAGCCCTTGCGGCGCACCCCGCGCTCGTCGTAGGCGGGCAGCAGGGGGACGGGCCGGCGCGGCTCGTGCGCGACCCGCACCCAGCGCTCGTACTCGTCGAGCGGGCGGTGCACCTCGACGTACTCGCCGGAGGCGAAGCGCACGATGCGGCCGGTCTCGTGGCCGTGCAGCACCAGCTCGCGGTCCTTGCGCTGCAGGCCCAGGCACACGCGCTTGGTCACCCAGAACGCCAGCGGCGGCCCCACGAGGAACAGCACGCGGAACGCCCAGGTCACGGCGTTGATCGAGAGCCCGAAGTGCGTGGCGAGGATGTCGTTGGACCCGGCGAGCACGAGGACGATGAAGGCCGTGAGCAGCGAGACGCCGAACGCCGTGCGGAACGGGTGGTTGCGGGGCCGCTCGGCGATGTGGTGCTCGCGGCGGTCGCCGGTGATCCAGGCCTCGATGAACGGCCACAGCGCGAGCA
Source organism: Actinomycetales bacterium (assembly GCA_012514545.1). Classification (GTDB taxonomy): domain Bacteria; phylum Actinomycetota; class Actinomycetes; order Actinomycetales; family Cellulomonadaceae; genus Actinotalea. The sequence goes on from JAAZAC010000036.1 coordinate 19,244, forward strand.
CCGTGAACAGCGCGCCCGGGATGATCGCGCCCGGGACGAGGATGTTCAGCGAGAGCGTGTAGCCCCCGATCACCCACTCCGTGCCCTGGCCCGGCATGAGGCGCAGCGCGCCTTCGAGGAAGAGCATGTACCAGTCCGGCTGCGCGCCTGCCGACACCGGCGACGGGTCGTAGGGCCCGTAGTTCCAGACCGGGTTGATCGTCATCGTCGCGCCCATGAGGGCCAGGACGGCGAAGACGATGAAGAAGAAGCCGCCGGCCTTCGCCACGTACAGCGGGAAGAACGGCTGCCCGACGACGTTGCGGTTCGTCCGCCCCGGCAGGCCGTAGTGCGTGTGCTTGTGCAGGACGACGAAGAAGATGTGCAGGCCGACGAGCGCGAGGATGAGACCCGGCACGAGCAGGATGTGCACGGCGTACAGCCGGGGGATGATCGCGTCGCCCGGGAACTCCCCGCCGAAGAGGAAGTACGACAGGTAGCTGCCGACGATCGGGATCGACTTCGCCACGCCGTCGGCGATGCGCAGGCCGTTGCCCGACAGGACGTCGTCGGGCAGGGAGTAGCCGGAGAAGCCGGCGGCCAGGCCGAGGAGCATCAGCGTGAAGCCGACGAGCCAGTTGATCTCGCGCGGCTTGCGGAACGCCCCGGTGAAGAACACCCGCATCATGTGCGTGACGA
>JAAZAC010000037.1 GCA_012514545.1 Actinomycetales bacterium
CGGGTCGCTCATCGCGGACCTCCCTCCGGCTCGGCGAGCGCGTCGAGCAGCGCCTCGGCCTGCTCGGGCCGCAGCCGCCCGCCCGCGAGCGCGCGGGTCGCCGCGGCGCGGGCCAGCACGCGGTACGAGGGGGCGACGTCGGCGGCGCCCGGCTCCTCCGCCGCCAGCCGTGCCAGCACGTCGAGGTGCGCCCCGACCGTCGCGACGTCGCCGCGGACCACGGGACCGGTGAGCGCGCCGACGCCGGCCGCGCCCGCCGTCGTGCCGCTGGCGGCGGCCACCGCGGACCGCACCGCGCCGTCGAGGGCGGCGCCGAGCAGCGGGCCGAGCACGCGGTCGGGGGACGGCACGCCGGCGGCGGCGAGCGCCTGGGCCGCCTGAGCCACGAGCACCACGAGGTGGTTCGCGCCGTGCGCGAGCGCCGCGTGGTACAGCGGGCGCCGCTCCTCGGCGACGACCACCGGCTCGCCGCCGAGCTCGACGACGAGCGCCTGCGCGATCGGCAGCACGGGCGCCGGCGCGGTCACCGCGAAGCAGCAGCCGGCGAGGCGGGCGAGGTCGAGCGACGTGCCCGTGAACGTCATGGCCGGGTGCACGGCCAGCGGGATGGCGCCCGCCACGCGCGCGGGCTCGAGCACGCCGACCCCCATCGCCCCGGCCGTGTGCACGACGAGCTGGCCCGCCTGCCAGCGCCCGAGCCGGGCGAGGCCCGCGACGAGGTCGGCCAGCGCGTCGTCGGGCACGGTGAGCAGGACGAGCTCGGCCCGCTCGACGACGTCGGGGACCTCGAGCACGGGCACGCCGGGCAGGAGCGCCTCGGCGCGGTCGCGGGACTCCTGCGAGACGGCGCTCACCCCGACGACGGCGTGGCCGGCGGCGCGCAGCGCGCTGCCGAGGACGGCGCCGACGCGGCCCGCGCCGACGACCCCGACCCCGAGCCGGTCGGTCACGGGCGCACCTCCGGCGGGCGGGGCGACCCGGCCATCCACTGGTCGGGCACGGCGACGGCGCGCGCGGCGCGCGCCCGCGCGGCCTGCTCGTGCAGGAAGGCCGCGGCGACGTGCTCGTCGAGGTGCGCGAGGCCGGGGGTCACGGGGCCGGGCGTCGAGTGCAGCGCGACGCTCGCGAGGCGCAGCCGCCGCTGCAGCGGCCCCTGCTCGAGCCCGAGCGACTGGGTCTTCTCGTGCGGCACGACGACGAGGGTGCGGACGAGGCGGCCCGAGCGCACGAGGACCGCGCGCTCGGTGCGGGCGATCGCGTTGCGCCGCCAGGTGACCGGGTCGAGCAGCCGGGCCCGGCGGGGCACGCCGACGAAGCCCGCGCCCTCGCCGCTGCCGGACAGGCCGGCGTCGAGCACCGCGCGCGGGTCCGCGACGCCGAGGTCCGGCAGCACCAGCCAGAGCACGGCCAGCGCCTCGTCCCGGGTGCCGACCGGCAGCAGCACCGTCTCGGTCTGCCGGCCGCCGCCGCCGCTCGAGCCCTGCCCGTAGCCGGCGACGTTCATCTGGACGCGCCACCAGTCCTTGCCGCGCCACAGCAGGCCCTGCGTCAGCTGCACGGCCTGGACGCGGCCCGGGGGGACCGTCTGCGCCCGGGCCTCGAGCAGCCCGTGCCGGAGGCGGATGCCGTCGGGCGAGACCGCGGCACGGAAGTTGAACTCCCCCGCGAAGCGCTGCCACACGTACCCGGCCGCGCCGAGCACGGCCGGCAGCATCGCGATGACCGTGCCGACCTGGCGCGTGACGACCGCGACGGCGAGGAACGCCACCACCGCGAGCGCTGCGACGAGCACGCCGCCGGACCGCACGAGCGAGCCGAGCAGCCGGGGCGTGGGGACCGCGACGATCTGCCGCTCGGGCGCGACGGGCGCGACGGGCGCGACGGGCGCCGGGATGCCGGGCACGGCCCCGCCGGGCACGCCCGTCCCGGGCGGCGGCGGGACGGGACCGGGCGCGCCGACCGGGGGCGTCCACGCCGTCCCCGGGGCGACCGGGGCGGCGACCGCACCGCCGGACGGGCCCGCCGCCGCGACCGCCGGGCCCGCGGCGCCGGAGGCGTGCACCCGCAGCCCCGCGGCGAGGGCGAGGAGCTCGGCGCGGAGCTGCTGGGCGTGCTGCTCGCGCAGGAACGCCAGCCGCACCGCCGAGTCCGCGCCGCCGGCGACCTCGATCTTCAGCTCCGCGAGGCCGAACACCCGGCC
>JAAZAC010000038.1 GCA_012514545.1 Actinomycetales bacterium
GCAGGGGCCAAGGCGTCCCACCGCGTCGACAACGCGGGCGAGATCGACGAGGCCTGGCTCGAGGGCGTCGAGAAGGTGGGCGTCACCTCCGGGGCCTCCGTGCCCGACGACCTCGTCCAGGGCGTGCTGCGCTACCTCGAGCAGCGGGGCTACCCGCAGGCCGTCGAGGAGCGCCTGACCGAGGAGAACCTGACGTTCTCGCTGCCGCCCGAACTGCGCAAGGACCTCAAGGCCCGCGGCTGACCTCTGCAGACGCACCTCGAAACGCGATCCGCGCCCGCTCGAGCGGGCGCGGATTCACGTTCGGGGTGCGTTTGGCGCGCGGGTCCTACAGGCCCAGGTCCTTGGCCAGCTGCTTGGCCTCCTTCTTCGGCCCGCGCGAACCCCACCAGTCGCCGGCGCGGAACTTCGCCTCGCCCAGGTCCTCGAGCGCGGTGACGAGCTCGCGCCCCCAGGCCCCGGCGTCGGACGCCGCGAGCGGGCGCAGCGCGTCCACCAGCGACTGGCTCGCCGCGAGGACGTCGCGGCGGTTGCCCGAGGTCCGGGCGGCCTGCAGGGCGGAGCGGGCCTCCTCCAGGTCGCCGAACCCGGACGCCGCGGGCTGCGGCTCCGGCTCCCACACCGGTTCCGGGGTCGGCTCGGGCACGTACACCGGCTCCGGCTCTGTAACCACGACGGGCTCGGGCTGTGTCACGGGCTCGGGCTCCGGCTGCACAACGGGCTCGGGCTCGACCACGGGCTCGGGCTCGGGAACCACGACGGGCTCGGGCTCGACGACGGGCTCGGGAACCACGACAGGCTCGGGCTCGACCACCGGCTTGGGCTCCCAGACCGGTTCCGGCTCGGGTTCGATGGCGGGCTCGGGCTCCCAGACCGGCTCCGGCTCGACGACGGGCTCGGGCTCGGGAACCACGACAGGCTCGGGCTCCGGGACCACGACCGGCTCGGGCTCCGGGACCACGACCGGCTCGGGCTCCGGGACCACGACCGGCTCGGGGCGGGAGACGACGGGCGCCTCCTCGACCACGGGAGCCTCGGGGGCCGGCACGGCCAAGGGCGAACGCGTTGCGGCAGCGAGGGCGTCAGCATCGGACAGGTTCGACCACGACGGGGTCGGCAGCGGCGACCGGGTGGCGACGCCCCGCGCGCGGTCGCGCGCGAAGGCCTCGTCGGGCACCCCCGCGTACAGGTCCGACGGCGTGCCCTCCCGCAGCCCGGCCAGGAGCGCGTGGAACTCACGCAGCGAACGCTCGGCGGACTCCTGGTCGCCGGAGGCGCGCTCCGCCTCGGCGCGCTGCAGGGCGGCCCCGGCCAGCGCGGCGGCGTGCCCGGCCGGGCGGCGCAGCGATGCGTAGCGGTCGAACAGCGAGGCCAGCGCCTCGGCGGCCTCCGCGTGCTCGTCGCGGCGCACCAGCACGCGGGCCAGTTCGGTGACGGCGGCGAATTGCGCCCCGAGGCTGTCGCCCACCGTCGCCTCCGAGGCGGCCAGCTCACCGGCGATCTCCGCGGCGCGGCCGGCGGCGTCCAGGGCCTCGTCGTCGCGACCGAGGGCCACCAGGTCGTGCGCGAGGTCGGCGACCGTGCGGGCCAGGGCGTCCCGGGCGGGCCAGCCCCACCGCGTCCCCTGCCCGGCCAGGAACTCGGCCAGGCTCCGGC
>JAAZAC010000278.1 GCA_012514545.1 Actinomycetales bacterium
GCCTCGATCTTGGCCCGGTTGCGGATGATGCCCGGGTCGGCGAGGAGGCGGGCGACGTCGTCGTCGGTGAAGCGGGCCACGGCCCGCGGGTCGAAGCCCGCGAAGGCCGCGCGGAAGGCGGGCCGCTTGCGCAGCACGGTGAGCCACGACAGGCCGGACTGGAACGCCTCGAGGCAGAAGCGCTCGAGCAGCTCGGCCTCGCCGCGCACGGGCACGCCCCACTCGTCGTCGTGGTAGGCGGCGTACCGGGGGTCGCCGTCGCCGAAGCAGCGGCGGCCGGCGGGGGCGGTGGTCGGCTCGGGGTCGGTCGGCTCGGGGGAGGGCTCAGTCGTCACGGTCGGGAACGCTAGTCCCGCCGTCGGACGCGCGGCGCTCGTCCACAGCCCGCGCGACGAGCGCCTCGACCCCGTCGAGGAAGAGCCCGACCCGGAAGGCGACCCCGTCGTCGGGGATCACCTCGTCCGGGGCGTCGTCGAAGGCGCCCGCGTCGAGGGCCTCGACGATGCGCGGGTGGGTCGCGGGGTCGGCCAGCGTGCGCAGCAGGGTCGCGTAGTCCACGAGGGCGGGGTGGACGGCCTCGTCGCCCGTGGCCGGGGCGTCCTCCGACGGCGCCCCGCGCCGGGCCGCGGCGGCGAGGATCGTGCCCTCCGACAGCACGAGCAGCGAGGCGGCGCCCACGACGCCGAGGCGCTGCTCCGGCGGCAGCGCGGTGCCGTCCAGGGCCTCGAGCCCGGACTCGAGCAGCGCGAGCTGGCGCGGCCCGGGGGCGGGGATGCTGGTGGCGGCCTGCATGAGCCACGGGTGCCTGCGGACGGCAGCGAGCTGCGCCTCGAACCACTCGAGGAGCCGCGCCCGCCAGGCGGGGGCGCCGTCGGGCGCGGGGCCGAGCAGGCGGGCCTCGGGCCCGGGGGGCCGCAGGTCGGCCAGGCCGGCGTCGTACATGAGCACGAGCAGCTCGTCCTTGGACGTCACGTAGCGGTAGAGCGCCATCGTGGACACGCCGAGCGCCTCCGCGACGCGCGCCATCGAGACGGCGCGCAGGCCCTCGGCGTCGGCGATCGCGACGGCCGCGTCCGTGATCTGGTCGAGCGTGAGGCCCGGGCGGGGGCCGCGGCGGGGCGGCTCGGCGGTGCGCCAGAGCGCGGCGAGCGGCGGGGGCAGGTCCCGGGGGCGCTCGGGCACGACGCCGAGCGCCTCCGCGCGCAGCCGGGCCCGCTCGGCCCGGCGGGCGGCGCGCCGGGCCGCGACCTGCGCCTCGAGCGCGGCGCGGTCGGCCTCGCGCTGGGCCTGCTCGGCCTCGCGCGCGGCCTCGGCGACCGCGCGCTCCCGCTCGGCGGCGCGGCGCTCGGCCTCCTTGCGCGCGGCCTCCTCGAGCCGGGCCCGCTCGCGCTCGAGCCGCTGCGCCTCCTTCTCGGCGCGGGCCCGCTCCTTCTCGGCGAGGGCGGCGGCCTCCTGCCGGTCGCGCTCGGCGCGCTGGCGCTCCTTCTCGGCCGCCTGCTCCGCGCGGCGGCGGGCGCGGTCGTCGGTCACGGCGGCCTCCCCGGCACTCCCGGCGCTCTCCTGCTCCGCGCCTTGACAGCGCGGAACAACTGTGTAGACCATACACACCTCAAAATCGCGTATGGAGTACACAGATTGGAGGCCCGCCGATGGCGCCGATGATCGCCACCCACGGCCTGCACAAGCGCTACGGCGCCACGCACGTCCTCGCCGGCGTCGACCTCGCCGCCGACGACGGCACCGTGCTCGCCCTCCTCGGGCCCAACGGCGCCGGCAAGACCACCCTCGTCAACGTCCTCGCCACGCTGCTGCGCCCCGACGCCGGCCGCGCCCTCGTCGGCGGGTACGACGTCGTCCGCGAGCCCCAGCGCGCCCGCACCGTCTTCAGCCTCACCGGCCAGTACGCCGCGGTCGACGACCTGCTCACCGGGCGCGAGAACCTGCGCCTCATGGCCCGGCTCGCCCACCTCCCGGCGGCGACCGGCCGGCGTCGGGCGGACGAGCTCCTCGACGCCTTCGGCCTCGCCGACGCCGCCGACCGGCTCGTCCGCACGTACTCGGGCGGCATGCGGCGGCGCCTCGACCTCGCGGTCTCCCTGCTCACCCGGCCGCGCGTGATCTTCCTCGACGAGCCCACCACCGGCCTCGACCCGCGCAGCCGCGGCGACCTGTGGGCGGTGGTCCGCGACGTCGTCGCCGGCGGCGCGACGGTGCTCCTCACCACCCAGTACCTCGAGGAGGCCGACGCGCTCGCGGACCGCGTCGCGGTGCTCGACCGCGGCACCGTCATAGCCGAGGGCACCGCCGCCGAGCTCAAGCGCCGCGTCGGCCCCGCCCACCTCGAGCTCGAGCTCGCCGACGGCAGCGTCCGCCGCCTGCCCACCGACGGCTCCGTGCCCGACGCGCGGCGCCTCCTCGCCGAGGTCGAGGCGGCCGGGCTGCCCGTCGCCCACTGGCGGCTCGCCACCCCGACGCTCGACGACGTCTTCCTCACCCTCACCGGCGGCGCCCACGGCGCCACCGCCCCCGCCCTCGAGGAGGTCCCCGCATGACCGGCGCCACCCTGACGCCCCGGCCCGGCGCCGTCGTCGGGCGGGCACCGCTCGGCGGCTGGGCGCTCGCGGACACCCGCGCGCTCATCGGCCGCACCCTGCGGCGCTCCCTGCGCACGCCCGACACCCTGCTCATGGGCATCGCGCTGCCCGTGATCATCATGGCGATGTTCGTGTACGTCTTCGGCGGCGCGATCGACACCGGCATGGCGTACGTGGACTACGTCGTGCCCGGGATCGTGCTCCTGTGCGCCGGCTACGGCGCGTCGACGACGGCGGTCGGCGTCGCGAGCGACATGACCAGCGGGCTCATGAACCGGTTCCGCTCGCTGCCGATGCGCCCCGCGGCCGCGCTCACCGGGCACGTCGTGGAGTCGATGGTGCGCAACGCGGTGTCCACGGTGCTCGTCGTGCTGGTCGCGTACGCCGCGGGGTTCCGGCCCGTCGCCGGTCCCGGGGCGTGGCTCGCGACGGCGGCGCTCGTCGGCGCCTACGTGCTCGCCCTCACGTGGATCGCGGTGTGCATGGGGATCGTGGCGTCGAGCCCCGAGGCGGCGTCCGCCTTCTCGTTCGCGATCATGTTCCTGCCGTACGTGTCCAGCGCGTTCGTGCAGCCCGAGACGATGCCGCGGGTGCTCGAGCTCGTCGCGCGGTACCAGCCCGTGACGCCGGTGACCGACACGGTGCGCGCGTGGCTCACGGGCGCGGGCGAGGCCCGGCCGTGGGTCGCGCTCGCGTGGTGCGCCGGGCTGTTCCTCGCGGCGCGCGTGGGCGCGGTCGTGCTGTTCCGGCGGCGCACGCGCTGAGCGCGGCGCCGGTCAGCTCGCCGAGCGGCGGACGGCGAGCGGGACGGCCTCGGCGTCGGCGCCCGGCGTCGGCATCGGCTCGGTCGGCAGGAGGACCAGGCCGCGGTGCACGGCCGTGAGCGTGCGCAGGTCCGGCGCGGCCGCCTTGCCGCCGACGAGCGCGCGGAGGGCGGCCGCCTCGCTCCGGGTGTCCGTCACGGGCGCAAATGTACGGAAGGCGCCCGGTTCGGCCGGCGCCGACGCGCCGGGTCCGGGCGCGGCCGGCGGCCCTGCGGGAGGCCCGCGCGCCGGGTCAGGCGAGCAGCGCGCGGATGCGCTTGGCGCTCACCGGGACCGGGGTGCCGAGCTGCTGCGCGAAGAGCGAGACCCGCAGCTCCTCGATGAGCCAGCGCGCCCGCGCCAGGCGCTCGGCGCGGTCCGCGTCGGGCGGGGCCGCCTGCGCTGCCGCCACGGCGTCGTCGTAGGCGTCGACGACCTCGGCGAGCTGCCACGCGAGCGCCTCGTCCCGGTGGAGGTTCTCCGCGGCCTTGGCGAGCCGGTGCCGCGCGGCGCGCAGGTAGCGCACGAGGTGCGGCAGGCGGGCCGCGCCGGCCTCGGCGACGAACCCGTCGCGGACGAGGCACGCGAGCTGGTCCCGGACGTCGTGCACCGTCGCGAGCAGGGCGAGGCTCGTCGTGGCGCGCAGGTCGGCGTCGAGCTCGCGGGCCGCCGTGAGGACGCCGACGACGGCGCGCGCCACCGCGTACGTGCGCTCCTCGAGCGCGCCCTCGTCGTGCAGGTGGGCCCGCAGCCCGGCGTAGGTCTCGGCGTCCCGGACGGCGGCGAGGTCGACGCCGCGCTCGACCGCCTCCGCGTCGATCGCCGCGCGCTGCAGGTCCGCGACCAGCGCGTCGGTCGTCGGGTACGGGTTGGCGGCGAGCGCGAGCGACTCCGCGCTCGTCCAGCGGGTGGTGATCCGCGCGGTCGCCAGCCCCGCCTCGTGCAGGAGCAGCTCGCGCACGCCCGCGCCGTGGGCGAGGCGCTGCTCGGCCTGCGTCGCCAGCACCCGCAGCCCCACGGCCCGCGCGGCGGGCACCCTCGCGCCCCTGCCCACCGACCGCCCGACGACGAGCGCCGGCCACGCCCGCACCGGCATCCCGGCGGCCACCGTCTCGATGACCTCGGGGATCCGCCCGCCGGGCAGGTCATCGGGCCAGGCGGTGAGCCCGTCCCGCTCGAGGCTCGCGGTCGCACGCGGGGCGGGCCGGCGGGGCCCCCCGCCCGCCCGTGCTCCGCTGCGCTCCGCATGCCCGGGCCGACCCCCGGCGGGGGCCCCCGCCGACCCGCCGGAGGCGTCGCCCTCGGTCCCGCCGGGCCCAGCCTCGTCGGAGCCACCTCCGGCAGACGCGGCCTCGCGCATCGCCTCACGGACGGCGGACCGCACGGCGGTGCGGACGGCGTCCTCGGCGCGCGCGGCGAGCCGCTGCTGCAGCGCCACGAGGTCGTCGGCCTCGTCCACCACGGACACGGCCCGCCCGCGGGTCTCCACCGCGCGGAACCGCACGCGCAGGTGCGGCGGCAGGCGGGAGGCGTCCCACGCGTCGTCGGGCACGGCGACGCCCCGCACCGCGCGGACCGCGCGGGACAGCACCGTCGCGAACGACGGCGCCATGTCGGCCGCGCGCACCGCGTCCTCCCAGGCGGGCTCGTGCTCCGCGATCCACGCGACGAGCTCGCGGGCGGCGTCCGGCGCGGGCACGAGCGGCACCCGCAGCGCCTTGGGCAGCGAGCGGATCAGCGCGACGACCAGCTCCTCCTGCAGCCCCGGCACGAGGCGGTCGAAGCCCTCGGGACGCACGCGCGGCAGCACCGAGAGCGGGATGTCCACGGTGATCCCGTCGTGCGCGGCGCCCGGCTCGAACTGGTAGGTGAGCGCGAGCTCGAGGTCGCCCTGCGGCCACACGGACGGGAAGGCGCGCTCGTCCACCTCGACGTCGCCGACGAGCATCTCGAGCGAGAAGTCGAGGAGGTCCGGGGTGGCGCGGCGGGCCTCCTTCCACCACCTGTCGAAGTGGCGCGCGGAGACGACCTCGGGCGGGACGCGCTCGTCGTAGAAGTCGACGAGCGCGTCCTCGTCGGCGACCAGGCCGCGGCGCCGCGCGCGGTGCTCGAGCTGCTCGGCCTCCTCCAGCAGCGCCCGGTTGCGCGCGAAGAACGCGTGGTGGGTGGTCCACTCGCCCTGCACGAGTGCGTGCCGGATGAACAGCTCGCGCGCGTGCTCCGGGTCGACCTTCGCGTAGAGCACGCGCCGGCCCGCCACGATCGGCAGCCCGTAGAGCAGCACGCGCTCGGTCGCGACGGCGGCCCCCTGCTTCGCCGACCACGTCGGCTCGGAGTACGTGCGCTTGACCAGGTGCGCGGCCAGCTCCTCGGCCCACTCGGGCTGCACGCGGGCGACGTCGCGCGCCCACAGCCGGGACGTCTCCACGAGCTCGCCAGCCA
>JAAZAC010000279.1 GCA_012514545.1 Actinomycetales bacterium
CCTGCGCGACGCCGAGCCACGTCGCCCCGCCCGCGAGCGCGGCGCGCGCCGCCGGGACGAGCCCGTGGCCGTACGCGTCGGCCTTGACGACCGCCATCACCGCGGCGGGCCCGGCCCGCTCCGCGAGGACGGCGACGTTGGACCGGATCGCGTCGAGGTCGATGACGGCGCGCGACGGGGCTCTCACGGCCCACAGTCTCCCATCCCGGCCCCCGCGCGCCCGGCGAGCCGCTCCGCTCAGCGGACGACGCGGCGCGGCGCGGCGTGCACCCGCAGGCGCGCGTGCCGGCGGCCGGCGGGCCGCGCCGGCGCGGTCGCCGGCTCCGCGAGCAGGTCCGCGACCGCCCGCGGCAGCACGGCCGCCACCGCGCCCGCCGTCAGCGGGCCCGGCCCCGCGGCGTGGGCGGCCCGCCCGTGCACGAGCGCCGCCGCGGCCGCGAGCCGCGCCGCCAGCGCCGGGTCCGCCCGGACGTCCTCGGCGCGTCCCGCGAGGAGGGCGCCCAGCACGCCGGCGAGCACGTCGCCCGCGCCGGCCGTGGCGAGCCAGGCCGGCGCGTCCGCCTGGGCGAGCAGGCCGTCGGCGCCGGCGACGAGCGTCGTGTGCCCCTTGAGGAGCACCGTCGCGCCCGTGCGCTCCGCCGCCTCGCGCGCCCAGCGGGCGGGCTCGGCCTCGACGGCGGCCCGGTCGACGGCGACGCCGCGGCGGGTGAGCAGGCGGGCGAGCTCGCCCGCGTGCGGGGTCAGCACGACCTGCGGCGGCAGGTGGCCGGCAGGCAGCAGCTCGAGCCCGCCCGCGTCGACGACCGTCGGGACCCGGTCGGCCGCGGCGTGCGCGAGGGCGTCGCGCACCCGGCCGGCCTGCGCGTCGTCGTCCGCGACGCCCGGGCCGAGCACCCACGCCTGGACGCGCACGTCGGCGGTCGACGAGGCGACGACCTCCGGGTGTGCGGCGAGCACCTGGTGCCGGACGGCGTCGGGCCCCACGTAGCGCACCATCCCGCAGCCCGCGCCGAGCGCGCCGCCGACGGCGAGGACCGCCGCCCCCGGGTACGTCGCCGTGCCCGCGACGACGCCTACCACGCCGCGGCGGTACTTGTCGTCCGCGGGGCCGGGGGGCCGGAAGAGCGCCGCGGCGTCGCGGGCCCCGAGGCGCCGCACCGCCGGGACGCGGTCCTGCCCGGCCAGCTCGGCGGCGAGCCCGAGGTCGACGACGTCGACCCGGCCCGCGCGCGCGGCGGCCGGCGGCAGCAGGAGCGTGGGCTTCGCCACCCCGAAGGTCAGCGTCCGGTCGGCGGGCAGCACGGGGCCGGGCAGCGTCCCGTCGTCCACCCCGACGCCGCTCGGCACGTCCACGGCGACGACGAGCGGGCGGTCGCGGACGGGCGCGCCCGGGGCCGTCGTGAGCAGCGCGGCGAGCACCTCCACGAGCTCCGCCGCCGCGCCGCGCAGCCCACCCCGCGCGCCGATGCCGAGCAGCCCGTCGAGCACGACCTCCGCCGCGAACGCCTCGGCCGCGGCGTCGCCCAGCCAGACCCGCCGGCCGGGCCCCTCCGGGACGACGGCGAGCACCGTCCCGCCCGCCGCGCGCAGCGCCGCGAGGCCGCCTTCGTGCACGCGCGCGGAGGTGGCCACCGCGACGGCCCGCACGCCGTGCCGCGCGAGGCCCGCGAGCGCGTGCAGGGCGTCGCCGCCGTTGTTGCCCGGGCCCACGAGCCCGACGACGGTGGCGCCTGCCACCCGGCCCACGCCCAGCCGCAGCTCGCGGCGCACGGCGAGCTCGAGCGCCGTCGCCGCCCGGTGCATGAGTCCCCCCGCGAAGCCCCGCTCCGCGGCGAGGAGGGGCTCCTCGGCCGCCCGCACGTCGTCGGCCCGGAAGGCGTCGATCACGGGACCATCCTGCCGCGTACGCTGGTCGCTGACACGGCGGGCCCGCCGCGGCCCGCGGCCAGGTTCCCGCCCGCGGGGGGCCGGGCGGACGGGGTGAGCCATGACCGACGACATCGCCGAGTGCGCGCGCGAGCGCATCCTCGTGCTCGACGGCGCGTACGGCACGTGGTTCCAGCGCGCCGGCCTCACCGAGGCCGACTTCCGGGTGCCCGGCCGCGTCCCCGACCGCCCGGACCGCACGTACGCCGGCGACTACGACCTGCTCCCGCTGACCCGCCCGGACCTCTGCGCCGACCTGCACCGGCGCTACCTCGAGGCCGGCGCCGACATCACGAAGACCCACACCTTCACGGCGACGGCGATCGCGCAGGCCGACTACGGCGTCGCGGACCTCGTCCCGGCGATGAACGAGACGGCCGCCCGCATCGCGCGCGAGGTCGCCGACGAGGTGGCGGCCGCCGACGGGCGCCCCCGCTGGGTCGCCGGGTCGGTCGGGCCCACCAACCGCACGGCCTCCCTGTCGCCCGACGTCGAGCGGCCGGGCTTCCGCTCCGTCACCTTCGATGACCTCGCCGCGGCGTACACCGAGCAGATCACGGCGCTGCTGCGCGGCGGGATCGACCTCGTGCTCGTCGAGACCGTGTTCGACACGCTCAACGGCAAGGCCGCGCTGTTCGCGTGCGAGGAGGCGTTCGCCGCCGTCGGGCGCCGCGTCCCGGTCATCTGCTCCGGCACGATCACGGACGCGAGCGGGCGCACCCTCTCCGGGCAGACCCCGGAGGCGTTCGCGATCTCCACCGAGCACGCCGACCTCCTCGCGCTGGGGCTCAACTGCGCGCTCGGCGCGGAGGCGCTGCGGCCGCACCTGCGCGAGATCGCCCGCTGCACCGACCGGCTCGTCTCCGTGCACCCGAATGCCGGCCTGCCCAACGCCTTCGGCGGGTACGACGAGACGCCCGAGCACATCGCCGGCGTGCTGCGCGAGCTCGCGCTCGAGGGCCTCGTCAACATCGTCGGCGGCTGCTGCGGGACCGGCCCGGACCACATCCGCGCGATCGCGGAGGCGGTCGCCGGGCTGCCGCCGCGCGTGCCGGCGCCGCGCGAGCCGCGGCTGCGCCTCGCGGGCCTGGAGGCGTTCACGCTCACCGACGACATCCCGTTCGTCAACGTCGGCGAGCGCACCAACGTCACCGGCAGCCCGCGGTTCGCGAAGGCGATCCTCGCGGGGGACGACGACGCCGCCGTCGCCATCGCCGCCCAGCAGGTCGCCGGGGGCGCGCAGATCATCGACGTCAACGTCGACGAGGGCATGCTCGACGTGCCCGAGGTCATGGGCCGGTTCCTCAACCTCCTCGCCGCCGAGCCCGACGTCGCGCGCGTGCCCGTCATGGTCGACTCCTCCGACTGGACGGTGCTCGAGACCGGACTCAAGCGGCTCCAGGGCAAGGCCGTCGTGAACTCGCTGTCCCTCAAGGACGGGGAGGACGCGCTCGTCGAGCGGGCCCGGCGCGTCCGGCGGTACGGGGCCGCCATCGTCGTCATGGCCTTCGACGAGCAGGGCCAGGCCGACACGTACGAGCGGCGCATCGCCGTCTGCGAGCGCGCGTACCGGGTCCTCACCGAGCGCGCCGGCGTCCCGCCGCACGACCTGATCTTCGACCCCAACGTGCTCACGGTGGGTACCGGGCTGCCCGAGCACGAGCGCTACGCCGTCGACTTCATCGAGGCCGTGCGCTGGATCAAGGCGCACCTGCCCGGCGCGCTCACGAGCGGCGGCATCTCCAACGTCTCCTTCGCGTTCCGCGGCAACAACCGGGTGCGCGAGGCCATGCACGCGGTGTTCCTGCGGCACGCGATCGACGCGGGCCTCGACATGGGCATCGTCAACGCCGGGATGCTCACGGTCGAGGACGACCTCGACCCGGAGCTCCGCGAGGCCGTCGAGGACGTGATCCTCGCCCGGCGGCCCGACGCGACCGAGCGGCTCGTCGCGCTCGCCGAGCGGTACCGGGACGTCGGCCGCGACGCGCCGGCCGCGCAGGCGTGGCGGTCCCTGCCCGTCGCCGAGCGGCTGTCGCACGCGCTCGTGCACGGGATCGTCGACCACGTCGCCGAGGACGCCGAGGAGGCCTACCGGGAGCTCGGCTCGCCGCTCGCGGTCATCGAGGGGCCGCTCATGGCCGGCATGGGCGTCGTCGGCGACCTCTTCGGGGCGGGCCGGATGTTCCTGCCGCAGGTGGTCAAGTCCGCGCGCGTGATGAAGGCCGCCGTCGCGCACCTGCAGCCGTACCTCGAGGCCGAGCAGGCCGCGCGCGCGGCCGCCGGCGAGGACGCGGGCCGGGGCAAGGGCACCGTCGTGCTCGCCACCGTCAAGGGCGACGTGCACGACATCGGCAAGAACATCGTGGGCGTCGTGCTGCGCTGCAACGGCTACGCGGTGCACGACCTCGGGGTCATGGTGCCGGCGGGCAAGATCCTCGCCGCCGCCGAGGAGCTGGCGGCCGACGTCGTCGGCGTCTCCGGCCTCATCACGCCGAGCCTGCACGAGATGACCGCCCTCGCGGCGGAGATGCAGCGCCGCGGCCTGCGCACGCCGCTGCTCATCGGCGGCGCGACGACGAGCCGCGCGCACACCGCCGTGCGGATCGCCCCCGCCTACGACGGCCTGGTCGCCCACGTGCCCGACGCGAGCCGCGCCGTCGGGGCGGTCGCGGAGGTCCTCGCCCACCCCGACGACGTCGCGGAGCGGCTCGGCGCCGAGTACGCCGCGCTGCGCGAGCGCCACGAGGAGCGCGCCCAGCCGCTCGTCCCGCTCGCCGAGGCGCGGGCGCGCGCCGTCCGCCTCACCCCGCCGACGCCGCCCGCCCCCGCCCACCCCGGGCGCCACCTCCTCGCGCCCGCGCTGGGCGAGGTCGCCGAGGTCGTGGACTGGACGCCGCTGTTCAGCACGTGGGGCCTGCGCGGCACGTACCCGCGCATCCTCGACGACCCCCGCCAGGGCGAGCAGGCGCGCACCCTGCTCGCCGACGCGCGGTCCCTCCTCGACCGGCTCGTCGCCGACGGCGCGCTCTCCCCGCGCGGCGTCGTCGGGCTGTGGCCGGCGCGGCGGGTCGGCGACGACATCGAGGTCGACGCGGGCGGGCGGACCGTCGTCCTGCACACGCTGCGCCAGCAGCGCGAGCGGGCGGGCGCGCACGCGGCGCTCGCCGACTACGTCGCGCTCGCGGGCGACCACGTCGGGGGGTTCGCCGTCGCGATCCACGGCGCGGAGGAGCTCGCGCGCGGGCTCGCCGACGGCGGCGACGACTACGCCGCGCTGCTCGTCCGGGCCCTGGCCGACCGGCTCGCCGAGGCGTTCGCCGAGTGGGCGCACCGGGAGGTCCGCGTGCGCCTGTGGGGCTACGCGCCCGACGAGGCCCTCCCGGTCGCCGACCTCGTCGCCGAGCGGTACGTCGGCATCCGCCCGGCGCCCGGCTACCCCGCACAGCCCGACCACACGGAGAAGGCCGCGCTGTTCGACCTGCTCGGCGCGGAGGAGGCCGGCCTGGCGCTCACCGAGTCGTTCGCGATGACCCCGCCGTCGGCGGTGTCCGGGCTCTATCTCGCGCACCCGGAGGCGCGGTACTTCGCCGTCGGGAAGATCGGCCGGGACCAGGTCGCCGACTACGCCGCCCGCAAGGGCTGGATGCTCGCGGAGGCGGAGCGCTGGCTGGCCCCGAACCTCGGCTACGAGCCCGACGCCGCGTCCTGAGCCCGGCCTCGAGGGCGCCCCGAGCCCGGTCTCGAGCGCGCCCTGAGCCCGCCCGGCCCCCGCGGTCGTAACGATTCGCGCGTCGGGGGGTAGGTTCTGGGCCATGCGCTTCGGACTCTTCATCCCCCAGGGCTGGCGGCTCGACCTCGTCGGCATCGACCCCGCGGACCAGTGGTCCGTCATGAACGGCCTGGCCACGCGCGCCGACGCCGGCGACGTGTGGGAGTCG
>JAAZAC010000280.1 GCA_012514545.1 Actinomycetales bacterium
CGACCGCACCGCCGCCCTCCTCGGCGCCGGGTCCTACCTGCTGCCGTGCGGCTTCACGCAGGCCGTCCAGGTGTACGCGCTCGCGACGGGGTCGCCCGGGCGCGCCGCGGCCGTCATGGGCCTGTTCGCGCTCGGCACGACGCCGGGGCTGCTGGGCCTCGGCGGCGTCACCGCCGTGGTGCGCGGGGCCTCCGCCGAGCGCTTCCTCCGGGTGGCGGGCGTCGTCGTCGTCGCGTTCGCCCTGGTCAACGTGACGGGGGCCGTCCGCGTGCTCGCCCCCGGGCTGGGCGGCGGGGCCGCCGCGGCCACCCGGACGCCGAACGTGTCCGTCGCGGACGGCGTGCAGGTGCTGCGCACCGCGCAGGTCGCCACGGGGTACGAGCCCGCCGAGGCGACGGTCTACGCGGGGCAGCCCGTCCGCTGGGAGGTCGACTCCCGGGCGCTCAGCTGCGCGACGGCGCTCTACGTGCCCGACCTCGGCATCTCCGCGCTCCTCGAGTCGGGCACGAACGTCTTCACTTTCACCCCCGACGAGCCCGGCACGATCCGCTACTCGTGCGCCATGGGCATGTACCGGGGCGCCATCCACGTGGTCGAGCCGCCCGCGGCGTGACGCCACCGGCTCCGGTGGCCTCCGGCGGTGGCCTCCGGTGGCGCGCGCCGTCGGAGGGGGCCACGATCGCGGGACACGCTCGTGGGACACCAGGAGGCGCCATGTCCACGCCCGACGACACCCCCGCCACGACCCCCGCCCACGACCCCGAGCCGAGCTGGCTCGAGCGGGAGCGCGAGGTGCGCCCGCCGCGCGGCGGCGCCGGGGCCTGGCTCGGCCTCATGGCGCTCCTCGTCGGCGGGCTCGCCCTCATGGGGACGGGCGTGTCCCGCGAGGAGGGCCTGCTCTTCGCGGCCGGACTGCTGCTCGCGACGCTCGCGTTCGCCGTCCCGCTGCAGCTCCTCGGCCGCGCCGAACGCTGACGGGCGGCCGGACGCCGTCCGACCGCCCGTCGGGGCACGCGCCGCCGCGGCGGCGAAGGCTCAGCGACGCACCGTGTCGCCGCCGATCCGGTGCACGACGAGCGAGTTCGTCGTGCCCGGGACGCCCACGGGTGCGCCGAACACGATGACCACGAGGTCGCCCTCCTCGGCGAGGCCGTTGACGAGCAGCGTCTGGTCCACCTGGAGCACCATCGCGTCGGTGTGCGCGACGTGCGGGACGAGGTACGTCTGCGCGCCCCACGTGAGCGCCAGGCGGTTGCGGACCTCCGGCACGGGCGTGAACGCCAGCAGCGGGATCGCCGGGCGCAGGCGGGACATCCGGCGCGCGGAGTCGCCGCTCTGGGTGAACGTCACGAGGTACTTCGCGCCGAGCGTCTCGCCCACCTCGGACGCCGCGTGCGTCACGGCGCCGCCGCGGGTCTGCGGGCTCCAGCCGAGCGGCGCGATCCGGTCGCGGCCGTGCTGCTCGGTGTTCTCGATGATCCGGGCCATCGTCCGGACGGCCTCGATCGGGTACTCCCCCACGCTCGTCTCGCCCGAGAGCATGACCGCGTCCGCGCCGTCGAGCACGGCGTTCGCGCAGTCCGACGCCTCGGCGCGCGTGGGCCGCGGCGCCGAGATCATCGACTCGAGCACCTGCGTCGCCACGATGACCGGCTTCGCGGCGCGGCGCGCGAGCTCGATCGCCCGCTTCTGCACGATCGGGACCATCTCGAGCGGCAGCTCGACGCCCAGGTCGCCGCGGGCGACCATGATCCCGTCGAACGCGTCGACGATCTCGACGAGGTTGTCGACCGCCTGCGGCTTCTCGATCTTGGCGATGACGGGGGCGCGCCGGCCCTCCTCCTCCATGATCCGCGCGACGTCCTGGTAGTCCGCCGCCGACCGCACGAAGGACAGCGCGATGAAGTCGGCGCCGAGGCGGAGGGCCCAGCGCAGGTCCTCCTCGTCCTTCTCGGACAGGGCGGGCACGCTCACCGCCACGCCGGGCAGGTTGAGGCCCTTGTTGTTCGACACGGTGCCGCCGACCTCGACGCGCGTGTGCACGTCGTTGCCCTCGACGCTCGTGATGCGCACGGCCACGCGGCCGTCGTCGATGAGGATGCGGTCCCCCGGGCGGGCGTCGCCCGGCAGGCCCTGGTACGTCGTCGACGCGCGCTCCTTGGTGCCGAGCACGTCGTCGGTCGTGATGGTGAACTCGTCGCCCTCGGCGAGCTCCACCTTCCCGTCGCCCTCGAACCGGCCGAGCCGGATCTTCGGGCCCTGGAGGTCCACCAGCACGGCGACCGCCCGGCCCGAGGCCTGCGCCGCCGCGCGCACGTGGCCGATGATCGCCTCGTGCTCCTCGGGGGCGCCGTGACTGCGGTTGATCCGGGCGACGTCCATCCCGGCGTCGACCAGGGCCTGGATCTGCTCCGGCGTCTCGGTCGCGGGACCCGTGGTGCAGACGATCTTCGCTCTACGCATGACTCCAGCCTATTGCCCGGCCCGACGACCCACCGGTCGCAGGGCGCGCTCGATCCCGGCGGGACGTGTTCGGCCTGCCGCGGCCGCCGGGACGCCGCGTCGGACCACGTGCGCTACGGGCGCATCGGCCGCGTGTCGGGGCCCACGGGCGCGGGCAGCTCGGAGCCGCGCCGCACCGGGGCGCCGTCGTCGGGCACGACGGCGCGCTCGCCGCCGGCCCGCAGGTACGCGTCGACCGCGGCCGCCACGGCCCGGCCCTCGGCGATGGCCCAGACGACGAGCGACTGGCCGCGGCCCGCGTCGCCGGCCACGAAGACCCCGGGCACCGAGGTCGCGAAGTCCTCGCCGCGCGCGATGAGACCGCGCCCCGTGACGTCGGCGCCGGTCTGCTCCGCGAGCGCCTCGGTCTCCGGCCCGACGAAGCCCATCGCCAGGATGACGAGGTCGGCCGGGATGTCGCGCACCTCGTCTCCCGGGATCCGGGCGCCGTCGGGCGTGTAGACGGTCGTCGCGACGCGCAGGCCCGTCACGTGGCCGTCCCGGCCCAGGAACTCCTGCGTCGTGGCGAGGAACTGGCGCTCCCCGCCCTCCTCGTGGGAGGTCGAGACCTTGAAGACCTTGGGGTCCACGGGCCACGGCTCGTTGATCGGGCGCTCGTCGGGCGGCCGGACGCCGATGTCGAGGCTCGTCACCGAGGCCGCGCCCTGCCGCAGCGCCGTGCCGACGCAGTCCGACCCGGTGTCGCCGCCGCCGATGACGACGACGTGCTTGCCCGTCGCGAGGATCTGGTCCGGGACCTCGTCGCCGGCCACCACGCGGTTCGCCTGGGTGAGGAAGTCCATGGCGAAGTGGATGCCCTCGAGGTCCGCGCCCGGGATGTCGAGCCGGCGCGGCACGCGGGCGCCCGTGGCGAGCACGACGGCGTCGTACCGCGCGATGAGCTCCGCGTACGTGATGTCCCTGCCGATCTCGACGCCGGGGCGGAACCGCGTGCCCTCGGCCTCCATCTGCGCGATGCGGCGCTCGAGGTGGTGCTTCTCGAGCTTGAAGTCGGGCACGCCGTAGCGCAGGAGGCCGCCGATCCGGTCGTCGCGCTCGAAGACGGCGACCGTGTGGCCCGCGCGCGTGAGCTGCTGGGCCGCCGCGAGGCCCGCCGGGCCCGACCCGACGACGGCCACGGTGTAGCCCGTGAGGAAGTGGGGCAGCTGGGGCGCGACGAGGCCGCGGTCGAACGCCTCGTCGGCGATCGCCATCTCGACCTGCTTGATGGTCACCGGCGGCTGGTTGATCCCCAGGACGCACGACGTCTCGCACGGGGCCGGGCAGATCCGCCCGGTGACCTCGGGGAAGTTGTTCGTCGCGTGGAGGCGGTCGCTCGCCTCGGCCCACTGGCCCTTCCACACGAGGTCGTTCCACTCGGGGATGAGGTTCCCCAGCGGGCAGCCGTTGTGGCAGAAGGGGATGCCGCAGTCCATGCAGCGCCCCGCCTGGCGGTGGAGCACGGCCGCCGTCTCGTCCTTGGAGCGGTGCTCGTGCACCTCCTTCCAGTCGAGGAGGCGCACGGGCACGGGACGGCTCGGGACCTCCTCGCGGTGGCGGACCTCGAGGAATCCGCGGGGGTCAGCCACGGGCCACCTCCAGGATCGACTCCCACGCGCCGGGCGCCGTCGGGTCGAGGCCCTCGCGCTCGGCAGTCGCCAGCGCGGCGACCATCCGCTCGTACTCGGCCGGGACGACGGCGGTGAACCGCGCGAGCGCGGCCGGCAGGTCGGCCAGGAGCTCGCCCGCCCGCGGCGAGCCGGTCTCCTCGTGGTGCGCCCGCAGCAGGCGCTCGACCTCCGCGGCGCCCGCCTCGTCGAGCGGCCGCAGCACGACGTCGCCCGACGCCAGCGCCTGCGTGTTGACGAGGTCCGGGTCGAGGTCGAGCACGTAGGCGTGGCCGCCCGACATGCCCGCGGCGAGGTTGCGCCCCGTGCGCCCGAGCACGAGGACGGTGCCGCCCGTCATGTACTCGCACGCGTGGTCGCCCACGCCCTCGACGACGAGCGTGGCGCCGGAGTTGCGGACCGCGAACCGTTCCCCCACGACCCCGCGCAGGAAGACCTGGCCGGACGTCGCGCCGTAGCCGATGACGTTGCCGGCGATGACGTCCCGCCCGCCGGAGAGCGTCGCCGTGCGGTCCGGCCGGATGATGACGCGGCCGCCCGAGAGGCCCTTGGCGACGTAGTCGTTGGCGTCGCCGAAGAGCCGGAGCGTGATGCCGCGCGGGAGGAACGCGCCGAGCGACTGGCCGGCCGAGCCGGTGAGCGTGATGTCGATCGTGTCGTCCGGTAGGCCCTCGCCGCCGAAGCGGCGGGTGACCTCGTGGCCGAGCATCGTGCCGACGGTCCGGTTGACGTTGCGGACGGGCACGCTGATCCGCACGGGCTCGCGCGAGTCGAGCGCCTCGCGGGCCAGCCGGATGAGCTCGTTGTCGAGCGCCTTGGCCAGGCCGTGGTCCTGCGTCCGCGTGTTCCGCAGCGCCGAGCCGGGCTTCGGCTCGGGCTTGGCGAGCACCGGCCCGAGGTCGAGGCCCGCGGCCTTCCAGTGGTCGATGACCGCTCGCGTGTCGAGCGACTCGACGTGCCCGACGGCCTCGGCGATCGACCGGTAGCCGAGCGCGGCGAGGTGCTCGCGCACCTCCGTGGCGATGTACTCGAAGAACGTCATGACGAACTCGGGCTTGCCCGAGAACCGGGCGCGCAGCTCCGGGTTCTGCGTCGCGACGCCGACCGGGCAGGTGTCGAGGTGGCAGGCCCGCATCATCACGCAGCCGCTGACGACGAGCGGGGCCGTGGCGAACCCGAACTCCTCCGCGCCCAGCAGCGCCGCCACGACGACGTCCCGGCCGGTCTTCAGCTGGCCGTCCACCTGCAGCACGATCCGGTCGCGCAGGTCGTTGAGCACGAGCGTCTGCTGCGCCTCCGCGAGGCCGATCTCCCACGGCGTGCCCGCGTGCTTGAGGGACGTGAGCGGGCTGGCGCCCGTCCCGCCGTCGTGCCCGGAGATGAGGACGACGTCGGCGTGCGCCTTCGCGACGCCCGCCGCCACGGTCCCGACGCCGAACTCGCTGACGAGCTTGACGTGCACGCGCGCC
>JAAZAC010000281.1 GCA_012514545.1 Actinomycetales bacterium
CGAGCAGCGCGCGGGCGGCCTCGAGCGTCCGCGCCCCCGCGGGCTCGTCGAAGAGGCGCTCGAGGACGGCGTGCACGAGCGTCCCGCGCACCGCGGCGGGGCTCGGCGGCTCGGGGAGCCGGTCGACGACGCGGAAGCGGAACAGCAGCGGGCACTGCATGAAGTCGTTGGCCCGCGAGGGGGACAGCCCGGGCCGGTGGGGCGGGCCGTCGTCGGTGGGCTCGACGAGCGCCCCGCCCGCCTCGACAGCCTCGCCCACCGCGTCCGTCACGCCTGCAGGGTACGCGGGGCCACCGACAGCGCGGGCACGGCGCCCCGGCGCCGCCCCGAGGTCTGCCGACGGCAGCCCCGAGGCCTGCCTGCGGCCCGCCCGCCCGTAGGCTGGCCCGGTGGCAAGCCCTCGACGGTCCGGGTGGGTGATCGGGCGCGCGGCGGGTGCGCCGATCGTGCTCAACCCCGGCTGGCTCGTCGCGACGGTCGTGCTCGCCCTCGTCATCGCGCCACCGGCCAGCACGATGCCCGGGCTGCGCGGCGTGGGCAGCCTGCTCGTGGGGCTGGCCGCCGCGCTGCTGCTCAACGGCTCCGTGCTGCTGCACGAGCTCGCGCACGCCGTCGTCGCCCGGTGGCGCGGGCTGCCCGTGCGGGAGATCGCGCTGACGCTCACGGGCGGCCACACCGAGATGGGCCGGGCCCCGACGCCGGCGACCGCGGCCCTCGTCGCCGTCGCCGGGCCGCTCGCGAACCTCGCCGTGGCGGGCGCCGCGTGGTGGGCGTGGCGGGTGGTCGACGCGCCGCCCGTCGGGTCGCTCGTGCTGCTCGTCCTCGCCTGGGCGAGCGCGTTCGTCGCGGCGTTCAACCTGCTGCCGGGCCTGCCCATGGACGGCGGCTGGGTGCTCGAGGCGCTCGTCTGGCGCGTCACGGGCCGCCGGACGGCGGGCACGCGCGCCGCGGCGTGGGTGGGCCGCGCCGTGGCCGTGGCGCTGCTCCTCTGGGCCGTGGCGTACCCGCTGGCGACGGGCGGGCGGGCGAGCCTGGCCACCGTCGTGTGGTCCGCGCTCATCGGCGCGATGCTGTGGTCCGGCGCGTCGGCGTTCCTGCGGCACGCGGACCGGACCGACCTCGTCGACGGGCTGTCCGTGGCGGCCCTCGCCCGGCCCGCGGTCGCCGTCCCCGTGGGCTCCTCGGTCGCGGACGTCGCGGCCGCCGCCGGGCGGGGCGGCGCCGCCGCGGCGCCGGTGGTGGTCGTCGTCGGGCCCGACGGCGCCCCCGCGGGCTGGGTGGACCCGGCGGCCCTGGCGGCCGTCCCGGCGGGGCGCCGGGCGACGACGCCGGCCGCCGCTGTCGTCGTGCCGATGCCGGCCGCGGCGACGGTGGACGCCGCGCTCGAGGGACGGGCCGCGCTCACCGCGCTCGTCGAGGCGAGCCGCCACTCGGCCCTGCTCGCCGTGCGCGACGGCGCCGGGCGGGTCGTCGGGGTGGTCCACCACGCCGACGTCGCCGCCGTCCTGCGGCCGCGCGGCTGACGCGCGCTCCTAGACTCGGGCAGCGTGACGCACCCCGAGCCGCCCGACGGCGCCGCCCCGACCGGCGCCGAGCTGCGGCGCGGCCCGTTCCGGCCCGGGGACCGCGTGCAGCTCACCGACCCGCGCGGCCACCTGCACACGATCACGCTCACCCCGGGCGCGACCTTCCACACCCACCGCGGCTTCTTCCGCCACGACGAGCTCATCGGCGCCCCGGAGGGGTCCGTCGTCGCGACGAGCGGCGAGGTGCCGTACCTCGCGCTGCGGCCGCTGCTCGCGGACTACGTGCTCTCGATGCCGCGCGGCGCCGCCGTCGTCTACCCGAAGGACGCCGGGCAGATCGTCGCGATGGCGGACATCTACCCGGGCGCCCGGGTCGTCGAGGCCGGGGTCGGCTCGGGCGCGCTGTCGATGTCGCTGCTGCGCGCCGTCGGCGACGGCGGATCGCTGCTGTCGGTCGAGCGGCGCGAGGACTTCGCCGAGATCGCCCGCGGCAACGTCGAGGCGTTCTTCGGCGGCCCGCACCCCGCGTGGGACCTGCGCGTGGGCGACCTCGCCGACGTGCTGCCGACCGCCGTCGCACGCGGCTCCGTGGACCGCGTCGTGCTCGACATGCTCGCCCCGTGGGAGAACCTCGAGGTCGTGGCGGACGCGCTGGCCCCCGGCGGGGTGCTCATCGCCTACGTCGCCACGACGACGCAGCTCTCCCGTCTGGCGGAGGACGTGCGCGACTCGGGCCGCTACACCGAGCCCGTCGCGTGGGAGTCGCTCGTGCGCGGCTGGCACCTCGAGGGCCTGGCCGTGCGGCCCGAGCACCGCATGGTCGGCCACACCGGCTTCCTCCTGGTGACCCGGCGGATGGCCGACGGCGTGGCCCCGCCGCTGCGCCGTCGTCGGCCCGCGAAGGGGGCCTACGGGGAGGACTGGAGCGAGGCCGACGTGGGGGAGCGGCCGGTGTCCACGAAGAAGCTCCGGCGGGCGCGGCGCGACCTGGAGCGGGCGCGCGCGGTCGCCGAGGGCACCGCCGACGGCACGGCCGGCGGCGCGGCCGAGGGTCGGGCGGACGCCGGGGACCCGACGGCTGAGGACGCCGCCGAGGCCGTGGCCGAGGACTGAGACGCCGGCCCGGGAACAGCGCGGCACCTCAATCGGCTTGACGACCATGCATAGGGTCGTCGTGTCGGACGAGGAGCGGAGGCACCATGAGCCAGCACCCCGAGGACCCCGCGCGGCAGGCCGCGGAGACGGCCCGGCACGCCGCTGCGCTCGCCGCGAAGAACGAGCGGCTCGCCGACGCGCTGCGGCAGGCCCGCGACCAGATCGTCGAGCTCCAGAAGCGGCTCGAGGAGCTCGGCCGCCCGCCGGCCACGTTCGCCACCTTCCTCGCCGCCCGCCCCGACGGGACGGCGGAGGTCATCTCGCAGGGCCGCAAGATGCACGTGCAGGTCGCCCCGACGGTGGAGCTCGAGGCCCTGCGCCCCGGCCAGGAGGTCAAGCTCAACGAGGCGATGGCCCTCGTCGAGGCGGGCCGGTACGAGTCCGTCGGCGAGATCGTCACCGTCAAGGAGCTCATCGGCCCCGACCGCGCGCTCGTCATCGGCCGCGCCGACGAGGAGCGGGTCGTGCGCCTCGCGGGGCCCCTGCTCGACCAGCCGCTGCGCGTGGGCGACGCGCTGACCGTGGAGACCCGCAGCGGCTTCGTGTTCGAGCGCGTCCCGCGCTCGGAGGTCGAGGAGCTCATCCTCGAGGAGGTGCCCGACATCTCCTACCACGACATCGGCGGCCTGGGCCCGCAGATCGAGCAGATCCGGGACGCCGTCGAGCTGCCGTTCGCGCACCCCGAGCTGTTCCGCGAGCACGGCCTGCGCCCGCCCAAGGGCGTGCTGCTCTACGGCCCGCCCGGCTGCGGCAAGACGCTCATCGCCAAGGCGGTGGCCCGCTCGCTCGCGGAGATGCGCGGGACGGGCCCGGACGGCTCGCCGGCGAAGAGCTTCTTCCTCAACGTCAAGGGCCCCGAGCTGCTCAACAAGTACGTCGGCGAGACGGAGCGGCACATCCGCCTGATCTTCGCCCGCGCGCGCGAGAAGGCCGCGGCGGGGCACCCCGTCGTCGTGTTCTTCGACGAGATGGAGTCGCTGTTCCGCACCCGGGGCACCGGCATCTCCAGCGACGTCGAGACGACGATCGTGCCCCAGCTGCTGAGCGAGATCGACGGCGTCGAGCGGCTGGACAACGTCATCGTCATCGGCGCGTCCAACCGGGAGGACATGATCGACCCGGCCATCCTGCGCCCGGGCCGCCTCGACGTGAAGATCAAGATCGAGCGGCCCGACGCCGAGGCCGCCCGGGAGATCTTCGGCAAGTACCTGACCCCGGACCTGCCCCTGCACGCCGACGACCTCGCCGAGCACGGCGGCGACCCGCGCGCCACGGTCGAGGCGATGATCACGCGGGCCGTCGAGCGCATGTACGCGGAGACCGAGGAGAACGAGTTCCTCGAGGTCACCTACGCGTCGGGCGACAAGGAGGTCCTGTACTTCAAGGACTTCTCCTCGGGCGCGATGATCCAGAACATCGTCGACCGCGCGAAGAAGACGGCCATCAAGGAGCTGCTCGCCACGGGCCAGAAGGGCATCCGCGTGGAGCACCTGCTCGGCGCGTGCGTCGAGGAGTTCAAGGAGAACGAGGACCTGCCCAACACGACCAACCCCGACGACTGGGCGCG
>JAAZAC010000282.1 GCA_012514545.1 Actinomycetales bacterium
GTGTACCTCGTCACGGGCAGCGAGTACCTCCACCACTGAGACGCCGCCGCGCTCGGCCCAGGAATCCCTCGGCCGAGCGCGGCGTTCCGCCCTCATGGACGATGACCTGACGACCGCCCCCGCGGTCGGGGAGCTCCGGCTCGCCGTGACCGCCGAGGACTGGGCCGCGGCCGTGGCGTTCTACCGGGACCGGCTGGGCCTGCCCCAGCTCGCCGACTTCTCCGGCGCGCAGGGCCGCGTCGTCCTCCTCGACGCGGGGCACGCGACCCTCGAGCTGATCGACCCCGACCAGGCGGCCTACATCGACGAGGTCGAGGTGGGGCGCCGCGTCGCCCCGGCGATCCGCGTCGCCCTGCGCGTGCCCGACGCCCGGGTGGCGACGCGGCGGCTGGCGGACGCCGGTGCGACGGTCGTCGCGGAGCCGGCGCCGACGCCGTGGGGCTCCCGCAACGCCCGGCTCGACGCCGCGGCGGGTCTGCACCTGACGGTCTTCGACGGCGGGGACTGAGCCGCCGGGGCCTCAGAGGTCGATCGCGACCGGCTCCGGATCCCGGGTCGGCCGCGCGGGGCGCGGCTGCAGCACGCCGACGACGCCGAGCCCCACCGCCGCCCCGAGGAGCTGCGCCAGCACGAAGGCGGGCGCGTCGCCCGGCGCGATGCCCGCGAACGTGTCGCTGACCGTGCGGCCCACCGTGACCGCGGGGTTCGCGAACGACGTCGACGACGTGAACCACACGGCGGCGCCGATCCACGCGGCGACGGCGGGCGCCGCGAGGTGCGTGCGCGACGTCCGGACGAGCGCGAGCACCAGCGCCACGAGGCCCGCTGTGGCGACCACCTCGCCGACGAGCTGCCCCGTGCCGCCGCGCGCGGTGGTGGACAGCTTCGTCGGCACCTCGAACATGACGTTCGCGAGCGCCGCACCCCCGAGGCCCCCCGCAAGTTGGGCGCCGACGTACGCTCCGGCGCCGCCGAGCGTGAGCCCGCCCGGAGTGCCGCGCGCCGCCCACCAGACCCCGAGCGAGACGGCCGGGTTGAGGTGCGCACCCGACACCGGCCCGAGCAGCGTGATGAGGACCCCGAGCGCGAGGGCGGTCGCCCAGGCGTTCTGGAGGAGCTGCAGACCGACGTCGTCGGGCGAGAGGCGCACGGCCATGATCCCGGAGCCCACGACGGCCGCGACGAGGAGCGCGGTGCCGAGGAGCTCCGCGGCCAGCCGACGCGGGAGCGACCCGCTCACGCGACCGGGGCGACGCCGAGCTCGCCGAGCAGCGCCTCGACACGCCGACGGATCTCGTCCCGGATCGGCCGCACGGCGTCGATGCCCTGCCCCGCGGGGTCGTCGAGCGACCAGTCCTCGTAGCGCTTCCCCGGGAAGATCGGGCAGGCGTCGCCGCAGCCCATGGTGACGACGGCGTCCGACGCCTGGACCGCGTCGGTCGTGAGCACCTTCGGCTGCTCGGCCCGCATGTCGATGCCGACCTCGAGCATCGCCTCGACGGCCACGGGGTTGATCTGGTCGGCCGGCGCGGAGCCGGCGGAGCGGACCTCGACCGCGCCGCCGGACAAGTGCCGCGTCCAGGCGGCCGCCATCTGCGAGCGCCCGGCGTTGTGCACGCAGACGTACAGGACGCTCGGGCGGTGGTCGGTCGTCGTGCTCATCGGTTCTCCTCGGGGTCAGCCGGTCGTGGCAGGTCCGGTGAACCGAGGGGCCAGGTCGGCCACGCGGCGCTCGATCTGGGCGAGGGCGGCCTCGAACGCGTCCTCGTCCCCGCGCCGGACCGGGTCCGGCACCGACCAGTGGCCGGCGGCGAGCCCGGGCGCCTCCTCGTGCGCGCGGTCGCAGACGGTGATGACGTAGTCGCCGTCGACCAGCACGTCACCGAGCGAGCGGGGCTCGCCGAGCGGCGGGAGGCGGTGCCGGCGGGCCGCCCGCAGGGCGCCCGACGCCACGCGCTCCGCGGGGTGGGTGCCCGCCGAGGCGGTCGGCAGCGGGCTGACGCGCTGCCAGGCGGCGGCCGCGAGCTGCGAACGTGCCGAGTTGGCCGTGCACACGAACACCACGCGGGAGGGCGCCGGCCGTGCGGGGCCCGCAGCACCGACGCCGTCGAGCGCCCCGGGCACGAGCGCGAGGTACGTGCGCCGCCGGTCGCCCTCCGAGCGGTGCCGCCGCACGATCCCGTGGCGGGCGAGCACCCCGACGTGGTGGGCGAGGAGGTTGGAGGCGAGGCCCAGCCGGGCCCCGAGCTCGGACGGCGACGCGTCGGACCACGCGAGGAGGTCGACGATCGCGACCCGGGCCGGGTCCGCGAGGAGGCCGTGCAGCGCCGCGCGGCGGCGGGTGTCGGCACTCCACTCAGCGTCCATTGAGTCAATGCTTGTTGAGCGACAGGCATCCGTCAAGGCCCCGGCGAGCGGCGTCCGGACGGCCGCTCCCGCCGAGCGGGCCTCAGCGACCGACGAGCCCCGCGGCCGCGATCTGCCGCTCGGCCTCGGCGGGGTCGAGGTACGCCCGCCCGACGGGCTCGAGCGTCGCCTCGTCGAGGTCGTAGCGCAGCGGCACGCCGTTGGGGATCTCCAGGCCCGCGATGGCCTCGTCGGAGATGCCGTCGA
>JAAZAC010000283.1 GCA_012514545.1 Actinomycetales bacterium
GGTCGGTGGGGCGGGCCGCGGCGGCTCCCGGGCGGGCGGGCGCGGCGCGACGGCGCGCGACCACCGGGGGCGCCGTCCGCGGCGGCTCCGCTTCGAGGTTAGGGGGGCTCCCGCGCGGGGGCAGGGGCCCAACGGTGCGTGTGTCCTGGCGATCCGTTGCGTGCGAGGCCGGTTCGGCGGCGATTCGTTGCGCGCGGGCCATTTCTCCCGGCGCCGGCCGGGCGCGGGAGGGGTCCTCAGCCGGTGACGCGGACGCGGACGGTGTGGTGCCCGGTCGCGCCGTCGGGGGCGGGCGGCGCCGTCCGGGCGGTCTGGACGGCGCCCGTGCCGTCCGTCGCGCGCACGCTGATCGTGTGCTCGCCCGGGGTGGCGTCCCACGCGTGCACCCACTGGCGCCACGCGTCGACGCCGAGGGAGTCGGCGAGGCGCGCGGGGACCCACGGGCCGTCGTCGACCCGCACCTCCACCCGGCTGATCCCGCGCCCGGGGGCCCACGCGACCCCGGCGACCGGCACCCGCCCCGCCGGCACCGTGCCGCCGCGCGGGACGTCGATCCGGGACTGCGTCTTGACCGGCCCCTCGCGCGCCCAGCCCCGCGGGATCCAGTACCCCTCCTCCTCGAAGGTGGTGAGCTCGACGGCGCGCAGCCACTTCGTCGCCGACACGTACCCGTAGAGTCCGGGCACCACGAGCCGCGCCGGGAAGCCGTGGGCGCGCGGCAGGGGCTCCCCGTTCATCCCGACGGCGACCAGCGCCCCCGCGTCCCCGGGCCCGGTGCCCTCCCGGAGCGCGAGCTCGACGGGGAAGCCCGCCGAGAACCCGTCCACCGAGCGGCCCATCACCTGGGTCGCCTCGGGCCGCACCCTGGCGCGCGCGAGCAGGTCGCGCAGCGGCACGCCCTGCCACCGCGCATGGCCGACCAGCCCGCCGCCGACCTCGTTGGACACGCACGCGAGCGTCACGTCGGCCTCCACGTGCGGGAGGGCGAGCAGCTCGTCGTAGGTGATGCGGAACGGCCGCTCGACGAGGCCGGTCACCTCGAGCGCCCAGCCGTCCGTGTCGACCTCCGGCACGACGAGCGCCGTGTCGATCCGGTAGAAGTCCTCGTTCGGCACGTGCAGCGGGGTGATCCCGGCGACCGCGAGCGACGCCCCCGCGGGGACCGGGCCGGCCGTGCGCGCGGGCCTCGGGAGGCGGATCGCCTGCCGCACGCGCTCGAGCCGCGGCGCGGCCAGCACCCGGCCGCCCGCCGCCGCGAGCACGGCCACGGCCGCCGACGTCGTCGCGAGGGCGAGGAACCGCCGTCGGCCCCAGGCGGTCGGGTCGGTCTCGACGGAGCCACCGGGCCCGCCCGCGGCCGCCCGGGCGGCGCGCGTGAGGGCCACCAGCGCGGCCACGCCGCCGACGGCGCCGACCGCCCCCGCGAGGACGGGCGCCCCGGGCGGCGCGCCCGGATCCCGCAGGGCGGCGGCGACGCCGAGCGCGCCGAACGCCACGAGCCCGGCGCACGCGAGCGCGAGCCGCGTCGTCGCGAGGCGACCCAGGCCCGCGCCGACCAGCCCGGACACGGCGAGGACGCCGACGACGAGGGCGGGCTTGTCGGCGGTGCCGAGGGTGGCGATCGCGAACCGCTCGAGCCAGCCGGGCGCGGCGTCGATCACCACGTCGGCCACGGCGACCACCAGCGACCGCGCGCCGGCCGCGGCCGCGGCGAGCTCGGCGAGGCCCAGGGCCACGGCCGTGGCGAGGACCCCCGCGAGGGCGGCGCGCCGTCGGGCGCTCGTCCCGCCCGCCGGACGCGGGACGGTGGCGGACCCGCCCATGGCACCCTCCCCACTGCCCCCACCCCCAGTGGAGCACCGGGTGCCGGGACGCTCCACCGGTGACCGCGGTGCGGGCGCACGCCCCGGGCGGGTCAGGGTACGGTCGCGACCATGGAGACGCGGGTTCTGGGACGGACGGGCAGGGACGTGAGCGTCGTCGGGCTGGGCTGCTGGCAGCTCGGCGCGGACTGGGGCGACGTGAGCGAGCGGGACGCGATGGACATCCTCCACGCGGCGGTCGACGCGGGCGTCACGTTCCTCGACACCGCCGACGTGTACGGCGACGGGCGCAGCGAGCGGCTCGTGGGCCGGCTGGTCGCGGAGCGGCCCGAGGCGAACCTCTTGGTCGCCACGAAGATGGGCCGCCGCCTGCCGCAGCTCGAGGAGAACTACACGCTGCACAACTTCCGCGGCTGGCTCGAGCGCTCCCGCGACAACCTCGGCACGGACACCATCGACCTCGTCCAGCTGCACTGCCCGCCGAGCGACGTCATCGTCAGCGACCGCACGTACGAGTGGCTGGACCTCCTCGTCGACGAGGGCGTCATCGCCGCGTACGGGGTCTCGGTGGAGACGGTCGAGCAGGCGCTCGCCGCGATCCAGCGGCCGAACGTCGCGAGCGTGCAGATCATCCTCAACGTGTTCCGGCGCAAGCCGCTCGAGGAGGTGCTCCCGGCGGCGGCGCAGGCCGGCGTCGGGATCATCGCGCGCGTGCCGCTCGCCTCCGGCCTGCTGTCCGGGCGCTACGACGAGCACACGAC
>JAAZAC010000039.1 GCA_012514545.1 Actinomycetales bacterium
CCTAGGCGAGCGCGACCGTGCGTCCGGTCTGCGCCGCCTCGAGCGCGGCCTCGGCGACCCGGACGGTCGCGAGGCCCTGCTCCATCGTCACGATGTCCGCCTCCTTGCCGAGCACGGCGTCGCGGAACGCCTCGTGCTCGGTGCGCAGCGGCTCCGGCTTGGCGATGGCGAACCGGGTCACGTCGCCCTCGCTGACGCCGCGGAAGCCGGCCAGCGACTCCCAGGTCGTGCGCACCGTGCCGTTGGCGTAGAACGTGAGGTCCGCCGTCAGCGTGTCCGCGACGAAGGCCCCGCGCTCGCCGGTGACGATCGTCACCCGCTCCTTCATGGGGGACAGCCAGTTGACGAGGTGGCTCGTCACGGTGCCGTCGGCGAGGCGGCCGACGATCGCGACGAGGTCCTCGTGCTCGCGCCCGCTCTTCACGGCGGTCTGCGCCGCCACGGAGACGAACGGCGACTGCGTCACCCACGCGGTGAGGTCGATGTCGTGCGTCGCGAGGTCCTTGACCACGCCGACGTCGGCGATCCGGGCCGGGAACGGGCCCTGCCGCCGCGTGACCACCTGGTAGACGTCGCCCAGCTCGCCCTCGGCGAGGCGGGCCCGCAGGTTCTGCAGCGCCGGGTTGTACCGCTCGATGTGCCCGACGGCGCCCACGAGGCCCCGGTCGGCGAACGCCTGCACGATGCGCCGGGCCGACTCCTCCGTGGGGGCCAGCGGCTTCTCCACCATGGTGTGGATGCCCGCCTCGGCCAGCGCCAGCGCGGTCTCCTCGTGGAAGATCGTCGGCGCGGCGACCATCGCGTAGTCGACCTTGGCGTCGATGAGGTGCTGCACCGTGGCGCCGACCTCGAGCCCGCCGGCGACGCCGTGGACGTCGCCGCCCGGGTCGGCCACCGCGACGAGCTGCACGCCCGGCAGCGACTTGAGCACGCGGGCGTGGTGGCGCCCCATCATCCCCAGGCCGATGAGGCCCGCTCGCAGGTCCGCCATCACGCACCCGCCTTCGCGACCGCGTTGACGCCGGCGACGATGCGCTCGAGCTCGGCGTCCGTGAGCGTCGGGTAGACCGGCAGCGAGATGACCTCGGCGCAGGCCTTCGCCGTCTCGGGCAGGTCGGCCTCGACGCCGAAGGAGGGCAGCTCGTTGTTCGGGATCGGGTAGTAGACCCCCGTGCCGATGCCGTGCTCCTCCGCCAGGGCCTTCGCGAAGCCGTCGCGGTCGCCCTCGACGCGGATCGTGTACTGGTGCCACACGTGCGTGGCGCCCTCGGCCACCGTGGGGACCGTGACCCCCTCGAGGTGGGTGTTGAAGAACTCGGCGTTCGCCTGCCGCTTCGCCGTCCAGGCGGGCAGCTTGGTGAGCTGGACGCGGCCGATCGCGGCGTGCACGTCCGTCATCCGGGCGTTGAACCCGACGACCTCGTTCGCGTAGCGGCGCTCCATGCCCTGGTTGCGCAGGAGCTTGACCATCCGCACGACCTCGGGCGTCGCGCAGGCGACCATCCCGCCCTCGCCGGAGGTCATGTTCTTCGTCGGGTAGAGGCTGAACATCGCGAAGGTGCCGAACGACCCGACGGGCTCGCCCCGCCACGTCGCGCCGTGCGCCTGCGCGGCGTCCTCGAACAGCTGCAGGCCGCGGCGCTGCGTGAGCTCGGTGAACGCCGTCATGTCCGCGGGGTGGCCGTAGAGGTGCACCGGCATGATCGCGGCGGTGCGCTCCGTGATGGCGGCCTCCGCCGCGGCGGGCGACAGGTTGAAGGTGACCGGGTCGATGTCGGCGAAGACCGGCGTCGCGCCCGTGAGGGCGACCGAGTTCGCCGTCGCGGCGAACGTGAAGGACGGGACGATGACCTCGTCGCCCGGGCCGATGCCGGCGGCGAGCAGGCCGAGGTGCAGGCCCGACGTCCCCGAGCTCACCGCCACGCAGGCGCGGCCGCCCACGAGCTGCTCGGCGAACTCCGTCTCGAAGGCGGCAACCTCCGGGCCCTGGGCGATCATGCCGCTGCGGAGCACGCGGTCGACGGCCGCCCGCTCCTCGTCGCCGATCACCGGCTTGGCGGCCGGGATCATCGGGTTGCTCATCTGGTCTCCTTCGTCGTGGCTGCCGGCACGGTCAGCGCCAGCACTCCATCGGTCTCCTCGTACTCGTCGCCCGTCACGGGGCAGCGCCAGCGTCCGGCGCCGAGGTCCTCCAGCGGGACGCCCGCGCGCCCCACCCACTTGATGCGGCGCGCCGGCACGCCCGCGACCAGCGCGAAGTCGGGGACGTCGCGCGTCACGACGGAGCCCGCGGCCACCGTCGCCCAGCGCCCGATCGTCACGGGCGCCACGCACACCGCGCGCGCCCCGATCGAGGCGCCCTCGCGGATCGTCACCCCCGTGGGCTCCCAGTCGTGCGCGCTCTTCAGCGAGCCGTCCGGGTTCACGGCGCGGGGGAACGTGTCGTTCGTGAGGACGACCGCCGGGCCGATGAACACGCCGTCCTCGAGCACGGCGGGCTCGTACACGAGCGCGTAGTTCTGGACCTTGCAGTTGTCGCCCATCCGGACGCCGGAGCCGATGTAGGCGCCGCGGCCGACGATGCAGTTGCGGCCCATCCGCACGCCCTCGCGGACCTGCGCCAGGTGCCACACCGAGGTGCCGTCACCGATCTCGGCCCTCTCGTCGACGTCTGCGGAATCGACGATGCGTACTGTCAATGCGGGAGCCCCTCGTCGCGGGTGTGGCCGGCCGACGTGCCGGTGCGCGCTCAGCCTATCGAGACCGGCCGTGATCGCCGGTGGGTCGTGGGTCCCCTCGGGCCATCCGACGGCGGACGGGCAGGTGGGACGTCGCGTGGACGCCGCGCGGACGTCGCGAACGTCACACGCGTGGGGTGCCGCCCGGCGGGCGGGCGGGGACCGGCGCCGGGCGCCCGAGGGGGCCCGCGCCCGGGGCCCGCGGCCACTGGCTACGATCGGACGAACACGTCGCCGACCCCCCGAGGATGCAGTGCTCCGGCTCTCGAACCCCACCCGCGAGTACCCCTGGGGCTCGCCGACCGCGATCTTCGACCTCCTCGGCGAGGACCCCACCGGGGAGCCGGCCGCGGAGCTGTGGCTGGGCGCGCACCCCGCGGCCCCGTCCGTCGTCGAGACGACCGACGGCGAGCAGCGGCTCGACGAGCTCATCGCGCGCGACGCGGAGAGCGTGCTCGGGCGCGACGTCGTCGCGCGGTTCGGCCGCACCCTGCCGTACCTGCTCAAGGTCATCGCCGTCGCGCGGCCGCTCTCGCTCCAGGTGCACCCCTCGCTCGAGCGGGCCCGCGAGGGCTTCGCGGCCGAGGAGGCCGCCGGCATCGACCTCATGGACCGGCGCCGCAGCTACAAGGACCGCAACCACAAGCCGGAGCTCGTGCACGCGCTCACGCGGTTCGAGGGGCTGTGCGGCTTCCGCGCCCCCCGGCGCGTCGTCGAGCTCCTCGCCGACCTCGACGCCCCCCTCGCGCAGGCGATCCACCACCTGCTGGCCGGGGACCCCACCGCGCAGGGCATCCGCACCGCGTTCCGGCGCCTGCTGGAGCCCGAGCTGCGCCCCGCCCCCGAGGAGGTGGGCGAGGTCGTCGAGGCGTGCCGCCGCCGCCTCGCGGCCGGCGCCTCGCCGTCGCCGCGCGCCGACCGCACGGTCGTCCTCCTCGGGGAGGCGTACCCGGGCGACCCCGGCGTCGTGACGTCGCTGCTCCTCAACCCCGTCACGCTCGAGCCCGGCGAGGCGATGTTCGTGCCGTCCGGCGGCGTGCACGCCTATCTCGACGGCACGGCCGTGGAGGTCATGGCGAACTCGGACAACGTGCTCCGGGCCGGCCTCACCACCAAGCACATCGACGTGCCGGAGCTCCTCGCGAACGTCGACTACGTCGCGGCGCCGCCCATCCGCATCGCGCCCGAGGTCGTCAACGAGGTGACCCGCGTCTACTACGCGCCCGTCGACGACTTCGAGCTCTCCGTCACGGAGGTGCCCGCCGGCGGCGCCCACCCGCTGCCGGGCCGCGGGCCGCGCATCGTGTTCTGCCTCGACGGCGAGGTGCGGATCACGGCCGAGACGGACGACTCCATCGACCTCGCCCGCGGCCAGTCGGCGTTCGTGCCCGCGTCCGACGGCGCGCTCACCATCGAGGGGATCGGCGCCGACGGCGCCGGCCGGGTGGTCCAGGCCGACGTGCCCTGAGCCGCGGCGCGCCGGGCGTGCGCCGGGGCCGGGTCAGAGGACGACCCGCGCGCCCACCCGCTCCGTCGCGGCCAGCCGCTCCCGTGCGTCCTCGGCCACGCCCGCGGAGCAGAGCACGAGCGAGCCGTCGCCCTCGTACACGGTGAGGGCGACGGCGAGCGCCGCCTCGAGCGCGTCGTCGGGCGCGACGAGCAGGACCCGCTCGCCCGGCGACCAGGTGCCGAGCCGCGCCGCGGTCTCCGCGGCCCACGTCTCGAGGCCCGCGTGCGCCACGAGCTGCTCGCCGAGCTTGAGGGCGGGGGCGGTCGGCGTCGGCTCGGGCATCCAGGTGAGCACGTCCCCGTAGGTCATGACCGCCGACGTCGCGTCCACCGCCCCGACGGGGAGCTCGCCGTCGAAGTGCCGGGCGAGCGCGGGCAGCGCGACGGCCACGACGTCCACGTCCGCGTACCGCGTGGGGACCGTGGTGACGACGAGGTCCGGGCGCCGCGTGGCCGGGGGGAGCCCCACGCACGCGCCGACGCGCCAGGTCGCCATCGACCACACGATCGCGCGCCAGTGCACCGGGAGGTCCACGAGGACCCGCGTCAGCGGCCCCGCCTGGTACTCCTCCACGAGGAGGTTGGCCGTCTTGGTCACCCAGTTGTCGAGCACGTGGCCGGACAGCTCGACCCGCTCGCCGTCGGCGCCGTACCACGTGAGGCGGGGCCGGCCGGGCTCGGCGGTGATGCGCGCGAGGAGGCCGGGCAGCGGCATGGGACTCGTCACGGGCTCAGCCTAGGGATGCCGGGGCCGCGGGCGGCAGCGAACGTTCGAGGGATCTCGACGCCGCCCAGCGGGTGAAATCTGCCGGAACGGGCGGGCGTGGGCGCGATGTCTAGCACAGCACGGCTTGACTGCAGCGGATGACACGCGTGTAATTCAGTCATTGTAGTTCTGTCGGCTCGCCCCATCGGCCCGTCTGGAGCGACTCGGCACCGTACGACGACGGCGCACACCCCCGCACCACCTGCTCGACCCCGGCGGGCACCGAAGGGCACGGAGGCTCTCGACATGTGGAACTTGCTCGACGACGACGCAGCGTTCCCCTCCGACCTCTCACGTCCCGACGCCGGCGTAGCCGCCGTCCTCCCGCTGTTCGGCGACGCGGGTGACGACACCGCCCTGGCCTGGCAGGAGCGCGCGCTCTGTGCGCAGACCGACCCCGAGGCCTTCTTCCCGGAGAAGGGCGGGTCCACCCGCGAGGCGAAGAAGGTCTGCGCGCGCTGCGAGGTGCGGGCCGAGTGCCTCGAGTACGCCCTCGCCCACGACGAGCGGTTCGGGATCTGGGGCGGTCTGTCCGAGCGCGAGCGCCGCAAGCTGAAGAAGCGCGTCGTCTAGCGAAGGCGCGTCGTCCAGGGCGGCCCCGCGCGGCGCCGCCGGGGTCCACGCGGACGGCGGCCATGATGGATCCCGATGACAGAACCTCGAGCGGGCGCCGCGGCCACCCCGTCGGCCGCCCGCCACGACCTCACCCGCGAGCACGTGACCGCCGTCGTCGTGACCCGCGGACCCACCGGCTTCCTGCCCCGCACGCTCGCGGGGCTGGCCGACCAGGCGCGCCTCCCGCAGCGGGTCCTCGTCGTCGACGCCGCCCCGGCCGCCCGGCCCGGTGACCTGCGCGCCGCCGACGGCGTCGGGACCGTCCTCGCCGCCCTCGCTGCGCGCGTGCCCACGCGGGTGGTGACGGCGCCGGGCGTGCGCACGTTCGGCGGGGCCGTGCGGGCCGCGCTCGAGAGCGAGGGCGCGGGCGAGGGCGAGGCCGGGGGCACGGCCGGCGGGGAGCACGCCTGGCTCTGGCTCCTCCACGACGACTCCGCCCCCGAGCCCGGGGCGCTCGCCGCGCTCGTGCGCGCGGTCGAGATCGCGCCCTCGGTCGCCGTCGCGGGCGCGAAGCAGCGCACGTGGGACGGGCCCCCGCGCGTCGTCGAGGTCGGGGTGACGACGTCCCGCTTCGGGCGCCGCATGACGGGCATCGACGAGCCCGAGGTGGACCAGGGCCAGCACGACGCGCGGGACGACGTCCTCGCCGTCGGCACCGCGGGCGCGCTCGTGCGCCGGGACGTCTGGGACGCCCTGGGCGGCACGGACCCCGCGCTCGGCCCGTTCGGCGACGGGCTCGACCTCAGCCGGCGCGCGCGGCTCGCCGGGCACCGCGTCGTCGTCGTGCCGGGCGCCGTCGTGCGGCACGCGCAGGCGGCGCTGCGCGGGCTCCGGGAGGGCTGGGACGACCGGCGCTCGGCGCGCGCCCGCCGCGAGGCGTTCCTGCACCAGCAGCTCGTGGGGGTGCCGGCCCTGCTCGTGCCCGTGGTCGCGGTGCTCGCGGTGGTGAGCGGGGCGGTGCGCGCGCTCGGCCGGGTGGCGACCAAGGAGCCGCACCTCGTCGTCGGCGAGCTCGTGGCGCCGTGGCGGGTCCTCGCCCGTCCGGGGCGCATCCGCCGGGCGCGGCGCCGGCTGCGGGCGACGAGCGTGCTGCCGCGCCGGACGCTGCGGCCGCTGGAGGCGACCTGGCGGGACGTCGTCGGCCAGCTCCGGGACCGCCGGCTCGCGGCCGCGGAGGCCCGGCGCGCCGCGACCGCGCCGAGCGAGCTCGAGCTGCGCGAGCTGGCCGCGCTGCGCCGCCGCCGCCGGGGCACGCTCGCGGCGGTGGCCGTCGCCGCGGTGGCCGTGGACCTCGTGGTGCTCGGCCGGCTCGTGGGGCAGGTCGTCGGCGGCGCGCGGCTCACGGGCGGGTCGCTCCTGTTCGGGGACGCCGACCTGACGGGTCTGTGGCGCGCGGCGACGTCCTGGTGGGCGACGGCGGGCCTGGGGCAGCCGTCCCCGCCCGAGCCGTTCCTCGCCGCGCTCCTGCCGTTCACCGCCGTCACGGGCGGGGTCGGGGGCGCGACGGCGCTCCTGCTCCTCGCCTCGCTCGCGCTCGCGGCCGTGGGGGCCTGGTTCGCCGCCGGCGCCGCGACCCGGTCCGTGGCGCTGCGCGCGTGGGCGGCGCTGGTCTGGACGGCGGCCCCCGCGCTGCTCGTCGGGCTCGAGCAGGCGCGCCTCGGCGCGGTCGTCGCGCACGTCGTGCTGCCGTGGTTCCTCCTGGGCCTGGCGCGCGGCGTCGGCGCGGCGCGCACGGACACCGTGCTCTCCGGGCTCGTCGGCGCGCGCCGGCTGGCCCCGCGCGCGCCCGACCGCAGCCCCGACGCCGCGCCCGCCCTCCGGCCGCGCCCGCGCTTCGTGCTCGACGACGTCGACGACGGGCCCGAGGACGTCGAGAGGGCCGGCGAGCCCGCGGAGGTCGGGGGCGACACCGAGCCCGACCAGCCGGGGCACGACCAGCCCACCGACCCGGAGCCCGACGGACCCGATCCCGCGCCCGCCGACCCCGAGCCCCTCGACGACGCCCCCGGCGACCTCCCGTCCGACCTCCCGCCCGACCTCCCGTCCGACCTCCCCCCGGCCGGCCCGCTGCACCCCCCGGCGACGACGACGGCCGAGCCGTCCCTCGTCGCGGCCGCGGCGGCGGCCCTCGCCTTCGTCGTCCTCACGGCCGCGGCCCCCGTGCTGCTGCCGGCCGGGATCCTGCTCCTGCTCGCGGTCGCGCCGGTCGCCCGGCGCCGGGGCCGCCTCGCGTGGGTCGCCGTGCCCGCGCTCGCGGTGCACGGCCCCGTGATCGCGGAGGCGGCGCGCACCTGGCCCGACGGCGGGTGGCGGCTCCTGCTCGCCGACCCCGGGGCGCCCGTGGCCGCCGCGACCGCGGCGCCTTGGCGGCTGCTCCTCGGCTGGCCGGTGGACGTGCCCGCGTGGCTCGACCTGTCCGCGTGGGGCGTCGCGGGCGAGGTGGTGCCGCTCGCCGCCTCCGGCGTCGTGCTGCTGCTCGCCCTGCCCGCGCTCTGGCTCCGGGCGCCGGTCGGCCGGGCCGCGCGCGCCGGCTGGGTCGCGGTCGCCCTGGGCGTCGCGGCCGCCGTCGTCGCCGGGGGCACGGCGACCGGGGTGGTCGTCGGCCCGGACGGGACCGCCGCCGCCGCCACCGCGTCGCCCTCGCCCGGCCTCAGCCTCGCCCTCGCCGGCGCCCTGGCGGCCGCGCTCCTGGGCGCCACGGGCGTGCGGACGGCGCTCGCCCGCCACCCGCTCGGCTGGCGGCAGGCGGTCGCGGGCGTGCTCGCGCTCGCGGGCGCCGTGGGCCCGGCGGCCGTGCTCGGCGCGTGGACGTGGCACGCACGGACCCCCGACGCGCTCGCCATCGCCGCGACCGACGTGCCCGCCGTGCCGACGGTCGGCCGGCAGCTCCAGGCGTCGGCCGGCCTGCGCGTGCTCCTCGTCGAGCCCGCCGGCGAGGGCGTCGCGGCGACGCTGCTCCGCGGCGACGGGCGCCAGCTCACCGAGACCACCCGCGCCGTCGAGCTCGGCCGCCTCCTCGGCGACCGCGACGCCGCGGACGCCGAGGTCGCCGGGGTCGCGGCCCGGCTGGCCGCCGGTGCGACGTCGGACGCGGCCGCCGAGCTCGCCGCGCTCGGCGTGGGGGCCGTCGTCGTGCCGCCCGCGTCGACCCCCGAGGTGGGCGCCCTGGCGGCAGCCCTCGACGCCACGGCCGGCCTCGAGCGCGTGACGACGACGGCGTCGGGCATCGCCTGGCGCGTCGCCGGCGGCGAGCCTGCCTGGGGCCGCGTCGGCGAGGACGTCATCATCGGTGACGACCGGCGCGGGCGCGGCGAGGTGCCCGCGGGCGCGGGGACCCGGCTCCTGGAGCTGGCCGAGCGCGCCGACCCCGGCTGGCAGGCGACCCTGAACGGGCGGCCGCTGCGCGCCGTCGAGTCCGCGTGGCGGCAGGCGTTCGAGGTGCCCGCCGACGCCGGCCGGATCCGCGTGGCGCACGCCCCGGCGGAGCGGCGCGGCTGGCTCGCGCTCCAGGGCGCGGTGGTCGCCGTCACCGTGCTGCTCGCGATCCCGCTCCGGCGCCGCAGGGGAGGTGCGCGATGAGGGTCCTCTCCGTCGTCGGGCGCACGGTCTGGGCGGCCGTCGTGCTCGCGCTCGTGGCCGCCGTCGTGGTCCTGGCGGGGCGCGTCCCCGCGGACAGTGCCGCCCCCCGGGCGGCGGCGCCCGTCGAGGTGCCGCCGGCGCCGTCGGTGCTCGTGTGCCCGGGGCCCCTGCGGCTCGCCACCGAGCAGGACGGCACCGACGCCGACTACGACCCCGCGTTCGACCCCTCGCCCGTCGACGCCACGAGCCTGCTCGGAGCGGTGACGTCGCGCCGCGGCGACGAGCAGCCCGCCCCCGCGGCCGGCACGCGGCTGGGCGACGGGGCCGCGGCGCTCGCGGTCGCGCCCGCGGTCGAGGGCGGCGTGGCGGGCGCGTCCGGCGTCCAGGGCCCGGTCGTGCTGCGCGCGGAGCCGACGGGCGACGCCCCGCCGTGGCTCGCCGGCGCGCTGGCGTGGCGGGCCGGGACGGGCGACCTGCGCGGGCTCGCCGCGGCGTCGTGCCAGCGCCCCGCTCCCCGCACGTGGCTCGTCGGCGGCAGCACGGCGCTCGGGGCGAGCGCGCGCCTCGTCCTGC
>JAAZAC010000284.1 GCA_012514545.1 Actinomycetales bacterium
GAGCGGCGGACGCCGAGGTGGGCGCGCAGCCGGCGCGCGCCCTGCCCCGCCGGCCCCAGCTCGAGCGACGCGTCGACGTCCAGGCACACGCGCAGCGGGGCGGCCTCGTCCCCGGGGCCGCTGCCGTCGAGGGCGCGCTGCAGCAGCGCGAGGTGGGCGGCGTCGTCGACCATGAGGGTCACCGCGGCCCGCAGGGACGGGTCGGCGGCCAGCTCGGCGAGCGCGCCGGCGTCGGCGGTCGGGTAGCCGACGAGCACGTCGCCGGCCCCGCGGCGCGCCCACCACAGCGCCTCGCGCAGCGAGTACGCCATGAGCCCGCGGAAGCCGGCCGCGACCGCGCGCTCGACGAGCGCCGGCACGCGCACGGACTTCGTCGCGAGCCGCACGGGCCGGCCCGCGGCGCGCCGGAGGAGCTCGGCGGCGTTCGCGTCGAACGCGGCCAGGTCGACCACGGCCACGGGCGCCGGGCGGCCGCCCGCCGCCGCCCTGACGTGCGGCGCCACCGGGCTCGTGCCGGGTCCCGCGATCACCCGGCCATCTTGACGGGCCACGCCCGCCACCGGTAGTCACCGCTCATGGCGAGACTCGACGGCGGTGCCCGGTCCTGGCGCAACTGGTCGCGGACGGCCACCGCGGCCGCCGCCCGCTTCTGGCGGCCCGCCGACGCCGACGACGTCGCCCGCGCGGTCCGGTGGGCGGCCCGGCACGGAGCGGCCGTGCGCGCCGTCGGGGGTGGGCACTCGTTCACGGACTGCGCGGTCACCGACGGCGTGCTGCTCAACCTCGACGAGATCGCCGGGGTCGAGCGGGTCGAGCGCCGGCCGGACGGCACCGCCGACGTCACCGTGGGTGCGGGCACGCGGCTGCACGCCCTCAACCGGGCGCTCGCCGACCTCGGCCTCGCCATGGCCAACCTCGGCGACATCGACCAGCAGTCGATCGCGGGGGCGATCTCCACCGGCACGCACGGCACCGGCCTGGCGTTCGGCGGGCTGGCCACCCAGGTCGTCGGGCTCCGCCTCGTCACGGCGGACGGCGAGACGCGCGAGGTCGACGCCGGCCGCGACCCCGAGCTGTTCGAGGCGGCCCGCCTGGGGCTGGGCGCGTTCGGCGTGCTCGTCGCGGTCACGCTGCGGGCCGTGCCCGCGTTCGGGCTGCTCGCGCGCGAGGAGGTGGCCGACCTCGACGAGGTCCTCGACAACCTCGACGGCCCTGACGGCCCCGACGGCTGGGTCGCCACCACCGACCACGTCGACACCTACTGGTTCCCCCACACGCGCCGGGCGCTCGTCAAGCGCAACTCCCGCGTGCCCCTCGCCGACCTCGACGACCTGCCCTCGCTGCCGGCGGCCCGCCGCTGGCTGGACGACGAGCTGCTCGCCAACGGCGTCTTCGAGCTGACGAACCGCCTCGCCGCCGCCGCGCCGCGCGCGGTTCCCGCGATCAACGCGTTCGCCGCCCGGGCGCTGTCGGACCGCACCTACGCGGCGCCCTCGCCCGAGGTGTTCGCGAGCCCCCGCCGCGTCCGGTTCCGCGAGATGGAGTACGCCGTCCCCCGGGAGGCGCTGCGCGACGTCGTCGGCGAGCTCGACGCGTGGCTGCGCCGCACGCGCGAGCCCGTCCCCTTCCCCGTCGAGATCCGCTTCGCCGCCGCCGACGACGTGTGGCTGTCCACCGCGCACGGGCGCGAGTCCGCGTACGTCGCCGTGCACCAGTACTGGCGGATGCCGCACGAGCGGTGGTTCGACGCCGCGGAGGCGATCCTCGCCGGGGCCGACGGCCGGCCGCACTGGGGCAAGCTCCACGGCCTCGACGCCGAGCGGCTCGCGCCGCGGTACCCGCGGTTCGACGACGCGCGGCGCGTGCGCGCCCGGGTCGACCCCGAGGGCCGGTTCGCCAACGCCTACGTCGACCGGGTGCTCGGCGCCGTCGGGGCCTGAGGGTCAGCCCGCCCGGGACGGCTCCGGGAGCCGGGCCGGCGTCCGCCGCAGGACGCCCCCCGCGACGACGACGCACGCCGTCATCCAGCCGAGCCCCGCCGCCGGGTGGAGGACCATCAGCGCGATGCCGCCGACGAGGCCCAGCGGGATCGCCAGGCCGGCGACCAGCCGCAGGGCCCGGGTCCGCCCGGCGTCCGCCTCCGCGCGGGCCCTGACGGCGGCGAACACGAAGACGACCGCGACGAGGGCGTCGACGACGAGGAAGGGGACGAGGTCGGCGTCCCGGAAGCCGGACCGTGCGGCCGGGGCGAGGAGGGCCAGGGGCAGCATCACGAGGAGGGGCAGGACGCCGAGGCACACGAGCGCCGTCGACCACGGCCGGTGCCCGCGGAACGTCACGGTGTCCACGCCGTCGCCCTGCTCGTCCATGCCGTCCTCCTCGTGCCGGGGACGAAGGTAGCGGCCCGTGACGGGCTTCGGGTCGCCGTTCGCGCCCGGCCGCCGGACGTCCCATGCCGGGGGCGGGCTCCCGCGCCAGGATGTGCGCATGGCACGGGGGGACGAGGCGCTCGAACCGGTCGAGCTCATCCGGCAGTCCGGCGCGGTGCTGCGCGTGGGCAAGGCCATGCTGTCGTCGGGCACGGGCTCGTACCGCGTCAAGTCGGCGATGCAGCAGGTCGCGCGCGCGTTCGGGCTGGACCGGCACGAGGCCCACGTCACGCTCACCGAGATCACGACGACGTCCCACAGCGGCTCGATCTTCCGCACCGAGGTCGCGGAGGTGCGCACGGTCGCGGTCGACGCGCACCGCCTCGCCGAGCTCACGGACCTCACCAACGCGCTGCGCCCCGGCGCCACCGTCGACGAGGTCAACCGCGAGGTCGACCGGATCGAGGCGATCCCGCCGCTGCACGGGCCGCTCGCCAACGCCCTGTTCGCGGCCATGGCGTGCGGCGCGTTCGCGTTCCTCAACAACGGCGGCGTGGTCGAGGTGGTCGGCGCGTTCCTCGGCGCCGGGGCCGGGCAGGCGCTGCGCCGGTACTTCCTGCACCGCCGGTTCAACCAGTTCGCGGTGACGATGATGGCGGCCGCCGTCGCGTGCCTCGTCTACCTCGGGTTCGTCACCGCGCTCGAGGTGTGGGCGGGCGAGACCGCCGCGAGCCACCAGGCCGGGTTCATCTCCGCGGTGCTGTTCCTGGTGCCCGGGTTCGCGCTGGTCACCGCGGCCCTCGACCTGGCGAAGATGGACTTCTCCGCGGGCGTGGCGCGCAGCGTGTACGCGCTCATCATCCTCACGTCCGCCGGCCTCAGCGTGTGGGCGGTGGCGTGGGCCACGGGCATGTCGTCCGACCCGCTCGCCGCCCCCGCGCTGCCGCTGTGGGCGATCGTCCTGCTGCGGGCGGTGGCGAGCTTCCTCGGCGTGCTGGGCTTCGCCCTCATGTTCAACTCGACGTGGCGGATGGCGTTCGCGGCCGCCGCGATCGGCATGGTCGCCAACGTGCTGCGGCTCCAGGTCGCCGACGCCGGGGCGGCGATGCAGGCGGCGACCGTGCTGGCGACGCTCGTCGTCGGGCTCCTCGCCGCCGTCGTCGCGCCGCGGCTGCGGATCCCGCGGATCACGGTCTCCGTGCCCGCCGTCGTGATCATGGTCCCCGGCGCCGCCGTGTACCGGACGCTCGTGGGCCTCAACAACGGGGACGTCGAGGCCGCCGTGCAGTCCGGCGTGCAGGGCGTGTTCGTCACGATCTGCATCGCGATCGGGCTCGCCGGTGCGCGCATCCTCACCGACCGCGCCTGGGCCTACGAGCGGTGATCGAGTTCACCCGAGGTGCTTTGCTGCCCGCCGAGGGCGCCGGGTACCCTGACGACCACCGGGAGACGTCGCATAGTCAGGCCTAGTGCGCGGCCCTGCTAAGGCCGTGAGGGGGGCAACCCCCTCCGT
Organism: Actinomycetales bacterium; assembly: GCA_012514545.1. Lineage (GTDB taxonomy): Bacteria > Actinomycetota > Actinomycetes > Actinomycetales > Cellulomonadaceae > Actinotalea. The sequence goes on from JAAZAC010000284.1 coordinate 3,883, forward strand.
GGGTTCAAATCCCACCGTCTCCGCCCTTGGCCCGGCCTCCCCGCCCCCTGGGAGGCCGGGCCAAGCCGTGTCCGGGGCCGTCGTGCCCGACGGCGGCCGACCCGTTCCCGACGGCGGCCGGTGGGGCCGCGGGTGGGCGGCCGGGACGCGGGGGTCCCGGGAGCATGTATCCTCGTCTGCGGCCCTCCGGGGCCACGCGCCCGTAGCTCAATGGATAGAGCATCTGACTACGGATCAGAAGGTTGGGGGTTCGAGTCCCTCCGGGCGCGCAGTCCGGCCCCGTCCCTCGCGGCGGGGCCGTCGTCGTCCCCGGGCCGCCGTCCCCGAGCCGGGCGAGCGGGCGGCCGGGCGGTCAGGCGCGGGGGTCGCGGGCCCACTCCTCGGCGAGCACCGCGTAGACGGCCACGTCGTGCCACACGGGCCGGCCGGCGTCGTCGGCGGCGAAGCTCGCGGCCCGGCGGTGCAGGCCCTCCCGTCGCATGCCGAGCCGCTCGAGGAGCCGCCACGACGCGGCGTTGCGCGGGTCGCAGTGGGCGAGCACGCGGTGGGCGCCGAGGTCGCCGAAGACGTGGTCGAGCAGCGCCCGCGCGGCCTCGGTCGCGTACCCGCGGCCCCAGTGGTCGGGGTGGAAGACGAACCCGACCTCGTACGTCGCCCACGCCGGGTCCTCCGCCGGGGCGAGGTACAGGGTGCCGAGCAGCACGCCGTCGGCCGCGCGCTCGACCGCCCAGAAGCACGGGTCGGCCGCCCGGTCGCGCGCGATCCGCTCGCACGCGGCGGCGTCCTGCACGCCGTACGGCTCGAAGCGCACCGCCTCGGGCCGGGACAGGATCGCGTGCAGCCCGGGGCCGTCGGTCGGCCGGAAGCGGCGGACCACGAGGCGCTCGGTCCGGGCGAGCGGGTCCGGGCCGGGCGGGGCGGCGGGGGCCTCGGTCGGCCCCGCCGACGGCGTGCCGCGTCCAGTCATGTCACCGCCCGGGGTGCGGGGCGCGTCGGGCGCGCGCCGTCACGCGCACGCTAGACCCGCGCCCGGCGGGCGGGCCGCGGACCGAGGTCCCGGCCGCCCGCGTCGCCCGCGTCGCAGGACGCCTACGACGCCGGCCGGGTCGCCTTCCCGTCGAGCCACAGCTCGGTCGACGCGTCGCGGTGGGGGCCGGTGGTGCCCACGTGCGTGCCGGGGATCGTCGGGCCGTTGCGGATGACGTGCCACAGCGCCATCGCGTGACCGCGCCCGAGGTCGTAGTCCTCCTCGAGCCACGCGACGACGTCGCCGGCCTTGGCCTCCGGCGCGTCGAACCCCTTCTCGCGGGCGATCTCGAGCAGCGCGCGCGGCGTGAGCCCGGTGCGCTCCTCGATCGTGTCGAGGTAGGCCTGGAACGACATGTGCCCTCCGTCCGTCCGGCGACGTCCCGTCGCACCTGCCCGTACCGACCGGCGTCGGCGGCGGAAGTCATCGGCCTCGGCGGCGCGGACGGATCGGCCCCGCCGCGCGGACGGATCGGCCCCGCCGCCCGCTCGCGCAAGAGGGGCGGGGCCCGACACACAGGCAGGGCAGGCGAACGGGGGTGCGGTGAGCGGTCGGTGGGCACGGGGCGTCGCCGCGGCGGCGGTGCTCGCCGCGCTCGCGGCCGGCTGCACCACGGGCAGCCCGCCCGCCGGCACGGTCGAGGCGGGCTGGACCGCGCTGCCCGACGCGCCCCTCGCCCCGCGCCGCAGCGCGACGGCCGCGTGGGTCGCCGACCGGTTCGTCGTCGTCAGCGGGTGGTCAGACAGGGCCTGCCCCCCGACGGCGGACTGCGTCCTCGACCCGGGCGCGGCCCTGCGCGACGGCGCCGCCTACGACCCGGCCGCCGACGCCTGGGCGCCGATCGCCCCGGCGCCGGTCGCGCTCTGGACGGCCACCGCCGCCGTCGTCGGGGACACCCTCTACGTGCTGGGCGCGGAGGCCGACCCGGCCGGCGACACGGTGGGGGAGCCCGTCCTGCTCGCCTACGACGCCGGCGCCGACGCCTGGGCGACGCTCCCGTCGCCGCCCGAGCCGTGGTCGGCGCTCGTCGCGGCCGGTGACGTCCTCCTCGCGATCGCGGGCACCGACGAGCACGGCCCGACGACGGACGCCGCCCTCGACCCCGCGACCGGGCGGTGGCGCACCCTGCCCGACGACCCGCTCGGCCCGAGCTTCGACCGCGAGGCCGCCTGGCTCGACGACCGCCTGCTGCTCGCGGCGAAGGACCTCGTGCCGAGCCCGGGCGCGACGGAGCCCGCGGTGGTCCGGCTCGCCTGGCTCGACGCCGACCTCGCCACGTGGTCCGCGCCGACCGACACCGAGGTCATCGGCTGGGCGCCCGTGGCCGTCGGCGGGCACGTCGTGTTCCCGGGCCTCGGCGACGCCGACGGCGGGGAGGTCGGCAGCTGGGGCCGGCCCTACCCGTTCGGCGGGGTCCTCGACGTCGCCACGGGCGAGTGGCGGCCGCTGCCGGACGTCGGCGACGAGACCACGCGCGCCCCGCTGGCCGGCGTCGTCGTCGGGGACCGGGTCGTCGTCGGCGACGGGCTCCTCGACCCCGCCACCGGCGACTGGGCGCGGCTGCCCGGCGTGCCCGGGCCGGAGGCGACCGAGCGGGCCGTCACGGCGGGCGGCGGGGCGCTGCTCGTCTGGGGCGGGGCGGCGTCGTCGGGCAACCTCGCCGACGGCTACCTGCTGCGGCCGTAGGGCGCGCCGACCGCTCCGGCCCGGAGACAAGGCCACATCGGTGAGTTTGGCCCTTGACGTCGCGCCGCCCGTCCCCCGGAATGGGCGGGTGGCCGACCACCTCGCCCTCGTCCCGGCCCGCCGGATCTCCGCGGCGGGCCTCGCGCGCGTGCTCGGGGGGTGGCGCGGCCGCGGCCCCGCGTACGCCGCGCTCGCCGACGCCGTCCGGCTCGCCCTCGTCAGCGGGGCCGTGCCCGTGGGCACCCGGCTCCCGTCGGAGCGCGAGCTCGCCGAGCACCTCGGGCTCTCCCGCACGACGACGTCGGCCGCGTACCGGCGGCTGCGCGAGCAGCGCTACCTCGCGGGCCGGCGCGGCGCGGGCAGCGTGCTCGTCCTCCCGACGCCGCCGCGCCCCGACGCGTGGCGCCCGGACACCGCCGAGGGCAGGTGGGAGCTCGACCTCAGCATGACCATGCCGCCGCTGCCGCCCGAGCTCACCGCGGCCGTCGCCGAGGCGCTCGAGCTCCTCCCGGCGCACGCGGGCGCGCCGAGCGGCTACCTCGTCCGCGGCAGCCGCGCGCTGCGCGAGGCGATCGCCCGCCGGTACACCGCGCGCGGCGTGCCCACCGACCCCGAGCAGGTGCTCGTCACCACGGGCGCGCAGCACGCGCTGCACCTGCTCGCCACGGTCCTGTGCGCGCGGGGCGACCGGGTCGTCGTCGAGCACCCCACCTACCCCAACGCGATCGGCGTCGTGCGCGAACGCGGCGCCCGGCCGGTCCCGGTGCCCATGACCGCCGACGGCGTCGACCTCGACCTGCTCGAGTCGACCCTGCGCGCCTCGGGCGCTCGGGCGGTGTACCTCGTGGCGGACAACCACAACCCCACGGGCGTCACGCTCGCCGCCGCGGCGCGCGCCCGCGTCGCCGACCTGTGCCGGCGGCACGGCGCCGTGCTCGTCCTCGACGAGACCCTCGCCGACCTGCATCTCGACGCCCCGCCCGACCCCGACGCCGCGGCCGCCCCCGAGCGTCCGGGGGCGACGGTGGTCCGGGTCGGCTCGGCGTCGAAGAGCTTCTGGGCGGGCCTGCGGGTCGGCTGGGTGCGCGCCCCGGCCGCGCTCGTCGAGCGCCTCGCCGCGGCGCGCATGACCAGCGACATCGCTACCGCCGTGCTCGACCAGCTCGCGCTCGTGCGCCTGCTGGACCGGGAGGAGGTCGTGCTGCCGCGGCTGCGCGACGAGCTGCGCGCGCGGCGCGACCTGCTCGCCGACCTCCTGCGCGCGCGGGCACCGCAGTGGCGGTTCCCGACGCCGGCCGGCGGCATGGTCCTCTGGGTCGACCTCGGCGCGCGGGCCTCGACGTCGCTCGCCGCGCTCGCGGGCGAGGCGGGCCTGCGCGTCCCGCCCGGCACGCGGTTCGGCGTCGACGGCTCGTTCGACCAGTTCCTGCGGCTCAGCTTCGGGGCGGACCCGGCCGACCTCGAGCGGGCGGTCGACGTGCTCGTCGCGGCCTGGCCGCGCGCGGTCGGGTCGGCCCTGCCCCTGGACGGGCGCGCCGTCGTCTGACGCTCCCACCAGGCCAAGGGTTCGCCCTTGGCTCTGGAGCGCCGGGCGGCCCGGCCGCAGCGTGGGGGCACCGGTGACGGTCACCGGCGAAGGAGGTGCCCACGCATGGCGACGCCCGTCCCCGTCCGCCCGACGCCCGCCCGGCGGCTCCTCGCGGCCGCCCTCGCCGCGGCGCTCGGGGCCGCCTTCGGCGCCGGCGTCGCGCTCGCCGCCCGGCCCGGCGACCCCGTGCCCGACGGCGAGCGCGTGCCCTTCCGCCCGCCGAGCGTGGAGGTCGTGCCGCTGGCACCCTGAGGTCACCACCCGACCGAGGGAGCGCAGTGCCGTCAGCACCCGCAGCATCCACGCCCCGGCGCCTGCCCGACGCCGTGACCGACCTGCGGCGCCGGGCGGGCGCCGCGGTCTTCGCGCGGGTCGCGGGGCCGGACGGGCCGGCCAACCGGGAGCGGGTGCACCTGACCCCCGGCCCGCGGTGGTTCGCCACCGGGTCGCCGATCCAGCGGGTGCACGGCGACGCGTCGATGTTCGTCGGCGGGCTCCGCGCGCTCCTGCTGCAGTCCCTGCACCCGTCGGCGATGGCGGCCGTGGCCGGGCACTCCGGCTACCGCGGCGACCCGTGGGGCCGCCTCGCCCGCACCTCGACGTTCCTCGCCTTCACGACGTTCGGCGCCGCCGACGACGCCGCGGCCGCCGTGGCCCGCGTGCGCGCGATCCACGACCGGGTGCGCGGGAGGACGCCCGAGGGCGTCCCGTACGTCGCCGGGGACCCGGAGCTCCTCGCGTGGGTGCACGTGGCGGAGGTCGACAGCTTCCTGCGCGCGCACGACAGGTACGGCGCCGAGCCCCTCGACCCCGCGGGGCGCGACGCGTACGTGGCCCAGGCCGCCGTCGTCGGGCGAGCGCTCGGGGCCGCGGACGTGCCGACGACGGTCGCCGGGCTGGGCGAGCGCCTCGCCGGCTTCCGCCCGCAGCTGCGGGCGACCGAGGCGGCGCTCGACACCGCGCGGTTCATCCTCCGCGAGCCGCCGCTCGGCGGCCCGCTCCGCCCGCCGTACGCGCTGCTCACCGCGGGCGCGGTCGCGCTGCTGCCGGCCTGGGCGCGCGCCGAGCTCCGCCTGCGCGGCGCCCGGACGCCCGCGCGCGCCGCGGCGGCCCGCGCGTCGGGGGCCGTGGTCACCCGCCTCATCCGCTGGGTGATGGCCGCGACCCCGCCGCCGGACGCGCCCGACGCGCCGGTGCGGCCCCCGGAGGAGCGGCGCGCGGGCGACGAGTGCCCGGGGCGCGCCCCGGTCAGTCCGCGGCGGCCAGGCGGAGGGTCGTGAGCCGGCGGATCGCCAGCCAGGTCACGCCGACGGTCACGACCGCGAGCAGCGTGAGCCCCACCGGCATGCTCACCGCGGAGTCCACGCCCCAGCCCGACGCGCGGTAGCCGAGCATGCGCTCCGCCGGCGCGAGCGCCCACTGCCGGATCGACACGTCGCGCACGCCCGGCACGTACCCGCCGAGCACCGACTCCCACAGCAGCGCGTAGAGCAGGCCGACGACGACGGCGTTGCGCGTCAGCACGCTGAGCGCGAGGAAGAGCGCGGTGTACGCGACGCCCGCCAGCAGCGCGGCCACGCCGTACGCCGTCGTCAGGCGCAGCTCGACGTCGCCCGCGATCGCGGCGCCCGCCATGACGGGGAGCACGGCGAACACGACGGTCGTCGCGAGCGCCACGGCCAGCTTCGCGAGCAGGATCGAGCGCCGCGGCACCGGCTTGGCCAGCAGGTAGACGATCGAGCCGTCGTCGATCTCGGGGCCGATGACGCCGGTCCCGATGAGCAGGCACATGAGCGGCAGCAGCGTGCCCATCGCGAAGCCGTCGGTGAGGCCCGCGGAGGCGCTGGGCGAGGCGCCCGACGCCCACCGCGTGAGCGCGGCGAGCCCGAGGAGCAGCACGGGCAGGACGAGGAGCAGCAGGGACCGCCGGCGGCCGAGGAGGCCGCGGACCGTGAGCTCCATGACGACGGGGTTCATCGGGCCACCAGGTAGGCGAAGACGCTCTCGAGGGACTCGTCCGCTGGGGCGACGTCGTGCAGCCGCACGCCGGCGTCGCGGGCGACGCGCGGCAGGGCGTGCACGAACCGGCCCCAGTCGGACGTCTGGACGGCGAGCGACCCGCCCGCCAGGGTCACGCCGTCGGCCGCCCCGGCGGCGACGAGCGCGGCGGCGAGGCGCCGGTCGTCGCTCGAGGCGATCGTGTACTGGTGCGGCCGCTCGGTCATGAGCCGGCGGATCCGCCGGTAGTCGCCGGACGCCGCGTGCCGGCCGGCGACGAGCACCTCGATGGTGCCGGCGATCTGCTCGACCTCCTCGAGGATGTGGCTGCTGAACAGCACCGTGCGGCCCTCGGCGGCGAGGCGGCGCAGCAGGTCCATGAGGTGCAGGCGCTGCCGCGGGTCCATGCCGTTGAACGGCTCGTCGAGGAGCAGCACCGCGGGGTCGTGGACGAGCGCGGTCGCCATCTTCACGCGCTGCTTCATGCCCTTGGAGTACGTGGCGATGGGGCGGTCGGCGGCGTCGAGCATCTCGACGGTCTCGAGCGCCCGGCGGGCGGCGGCCTCGGCGTCGGCCAGGCCGTGCAGCCGCGCGTTGGCGAGGAGGAACTGCCAGCCCGTGACCATGTCGTACATCGCCTCGGCCTCGGGGACGAGGCCGATGGTCCGGTAGATCGCCGGGTTGCGCCACACCGTGCCGCCGTCGAGGGTCACCGTCCCCGCCGACGGCGCGAGGAACCCGCCCATCATCGAGATGAGCGTCGACTTGCCCGCGCCGTTCGGCCCGAGCAGGCCCGTGATGCCGGGCCCGACGGTCATCGTCACGTCGTTGACGGCGACGACGTTGCCGTACCACCGGGACACCCCGGTGAGGGTGATCGTGCTCACAGCCGACCCGCCTTCCGGTAGCGCTGCAGCAGGAGCCCGCCGAAGAACGCGACGGCGACCACGTAGACGGCCGCCAGCACGCCCGCCTGGCCGGCCGTCGTCGGCGCGAACTCGGGGATCGTGGCGTCGACCCCGAGGAACCAGACCGCGAGCCCGTCGACGAGCCGGTACGGGTCGATGGCGCCGCCCAGCACCGCGAGGTCCGGCAGGTCCTGGCCCAGCGCGATCCCGGAGAGCGCGAAGGACATCCCCGTCACCACGGTGAGGATCGTGATGATCGCCGCGACGCCGAGCCCCCGGCGGGGCGTGAACGCCGCGATGGCGAGGCCGACGGCGGCGAGGAGCACCGCGAGCAGCAGCGACGCCAGCAGGCCGCCCGCCCAGCCGACGAACTGGTCGTCCGCGGGGAGCTCCGCCAGCAGCGCCGCGACCATGAGCAGCGTCTGCGGCAGCGCCATCACCGCGAAGAGCGCGATCGTCACGCCCGCGTACCGGGCCGCCACGTAGTCGGTGCGGCGCATCGGCCGCGACAGGTACAGCGGCAGGACGCCGTGCCGCAGGTCCCGGGACACCGCGTACGGGGCCGCGAGAGCCACGAACAGGGAGAACACGATCTGCAGCTGCGACAGGTACTGGGTGTACGAGATCGGGGGCTCGTCGTCGCCGGTGAGCAGCGAGACCAGACCGATGACGATCGGCGGGACCGCGAGGATGCCCACCAGCGCCCACGGCATGACCTTGCTGCGCGCGGGCCGGCCGATGCCGAAGACCCCGCGCACGGTGTCCAGCAGCAGCGTGCGGACGATCCAGCCGCGGCCGAAGCGCGGGCCGTCGTAGTGGCGGAAGCCGATGTCGTGGATGACGTCGGTGCGCTCGCCGGCCGCGGGCGCGCCGGCCGCCGCGGGGGTCGGCGGCACAGGGGTCGTCGCGTCGGTCATCGCGCCGCCTCCCGGAAGAGCTCGGTCAGGTGGTGGCGGCGGCGCTGCATGCGCACGAGGCCGACGCCGAGGCCGGCGGCCGCCGCGGTCACCGCGTCGGGCACCGTCTCGTCGGTGAGGTCGACGGCGAAGTGCTGGCCTCCGGCGTCGGGCGCCTGCTCGACGCGGACGCCGGCCGCGCGGAGGCGGGCGACGACCTCGTCGGCCCGCTCGGTCACCTCGACGACGAGCGCGCCCGACAGGGCCGTGGCCTCCGCCGTCGACGTCGAGCGCTGGAGCACCCCCGCCTCGATGACGACGACGTGGTCGGCGATGCGCTCGAGCTCGCCGAGCAGGTGGGACGTGACGAGCACGGAGATGCCGAACTCGGTGCCGATGCGGCGGATGAGCTCGAGCATCTCGTCGCGCCCGGCGGGGTCGAGGCCGTTGGTGGGCTCGTCGAGGAGCACGAGGCGCGGGTCGTGCACGAGGGCCTGCGCGAGCTTGACCCGCTGCTTCATGCCCGTCGAGTAGCCGCCGATCGGCCGGTAGCGCTCCTCGTAGAGGCCGACGTGGCGCAGCGTGTCGGC